>QHPW01000146.1:0-5450 GCA_003219675.1 Verrucomicrobiota bacterium | reverse complement strand
GGCGGTGCTGCGGCACCGCCAGGCGCCGCGGCAGCGGCGCTCCCACCTGAAGGAAATTAGAACGCCGCCAAAATCCGTGTTCATTCGTCTCCGTCCGTGTTTAAATATTTCATCGAACTTGAATCCGGATGAAACGCCTCGCGATCATCAATGTCGTCGGCCTGACGGAATCGCTCATCGGCGCGCGCATGCCGCGGATCGCCGGATTCCTGGAGAAAGGCGCGAAGGCCAACATCGTTCCCGCGTTTCCGGCCGTCACCTGCACGGCGCAATCGAATTATCTCACCGGCAAGACGCCATCGGATCACGGCATCGTCGCCAACGGCTGGTATAACCGCGAGCTGGCCGAGGTGCAGTTCTGGAAGCAATCGAACCACCTGGTTCAAGGGCGCAAAATCTGGGATGAACTGCGCGCGCTCGATCCGAAGTTCACCTGCGCCAAACTGTTTTGGTGGTATAACATGTATTCCAGCGCCGACTACTCCATCACCCCGCGCCCGATGTACCCGGCCGACGGGCGGAAAGTGTTCGACATCCACACCTGGCCGTACTCCATTCGCAAGGAGATCAAGAAAGATTTGGGGGAGTTTCCATTCCCCTGCTTCTGGGGGCCGGCAGCCGGTGTGGATACACCGCAAGGCCCCGCGGACGCCGCGTCGCGTTGGATTGCCGAATCGGCCCGGTGGATCGAAAACAGGTATCAGCCGACGCTCAGCCTCGTTTACCTGCCGCACCTCGATTACAACCTGCAACGGCACGGGCCTTATGTAGCGCAGACATCCATGTCTGCGAGTTCGGGCGACCTCCCGGTCGCCCCGGACACCGGACTGGGAAGTCCGGCGAACTCGCAGGCTGGGAAGCCTGCGCCACGTCCGATCAATCCCGCGATTCAACGCGACCTTCAGCAGATCGACGCCATCGTCGGTGATTTGTTTTCATTTTTCCAGAGCCGCTCGGTTCAGGTCCTGCTGCTCTCGGAATACGGCATCACGAACGTCGATACACCGATTCATCTGAACCGCCTGTTTCGCGAGAAGGGCTGGATCATGGTCAAGGACGAACTCGGCCTGGAACTGCTCGACTGCGGCGCGAGCAAGGTCTTCGCCGTGGCGGATCATCAGGTGGCGCACATTTACCTGAACGATCACTCGCTCGAAGACCGGGTGCGCGAGCTTTTGGAGAGCACCCCGGCCGTGGCCGGTGTGATGGGCGCTCAGGGGAAAAAGGAAATGGGCATCCATCATCCCCGCGCTGGCGACCTGATTGCGGTCGCCGCGGAACACGCCTGGTTCACTTATTACCACTGGCTCGACGACCGCAACGCGCCGGATTTCGCGCGCTGTGTCGATATCCATCGCAAACCCGGCTACGATCCCGCGGAGCTGTTCCTCGACCCGAAAATCCCGGCGGTGAAACTGAAAATCCTGTGGCGATTGCTCCAGAAAAGGCTCGGCTTTCGCATGTTGATGGACGTGATCCCGCTCGACGCCACGCTGGTCAAGGGTTCCCACGGCTGCCGGTCGGCGAACTCTGCGGATTGGCCGATCCTCGTCACCGACGACCCTTCCATGATCACCAGGCCGCAGATCGAATCGACGGGGATTTACCAAATCATTCATTGGTTGGTTCCCGGGGGAGGGCAGCGTCCTGATTCGTCGCGCCTGGTGCCCAAATCCGGGTAGTGTCCTTAATTTGGTGGCGGCGGTGCTGCGGCACCGCCGTGCGCCGCGGCAGCGGCGCACCCACCTCAAGCAAATCAGACACTACCCAAATCCAGCTTGATTTGATTTATTAGAACTGCTATAAACAGTCATGTCCCCGAGGGCCCACGGTGTGGGCGGCTCCATTGATAGCCCCGCTCACAATTTGGCAGAGGAGTGGAAAGTTTCAGGGTCTGGCAACCTGAGGTTGGGTTATGATCCTGGGGCGGTCTTAACGGTGCTGATCGGGCTTATCTTCATTTCCGCCGGCTTCAACACCGAAGCGCAGGAAGATCCACAGCGGTTTTCACGAGTCAGTGACTGGACCGCGAAGGTTACATGGAAGGCGATCGATCAGGGCAAGTTCACCGCTTCAGAGGATTGCAATGTGGATTGGCGCCTGAATCAGACGGCCTCAGCCCAGCTCAAATTGCAGGGGGGTGTCAATGGGCTGGGCGAGGCGTTTTGGTCGGGCGTCACCAACTTCAATGCAGGCGAAGTTCAAGTGGATGATCACGCTGTGTTCTCGTGCCCGAGCGATCCGAACGATGTGCCGGTCGTGAACAACACGATCAACATCGATCTAACCCGGCCGAACGATGCGACTCTGTTGCTGCGGATGGATACCAACGCCTCGATTTATCAAATCGACTTTGGCGGGTTTTTCAACGCCGAGCTGACGGAGACGTTTAATGGCTTTACAATCACAAACTGGACTCCACTTTCACTGCGCGACGCGAAATGGAACGGTACGAATGCTGTGCTGTGGCTGACGAACCGGTTCCCTTTGCCAGCGAGAGGGCTGGTGCTGAGCGGCAGCGTCTCTCTTCCTCTGGCGGACTATCCGGAAAGCTGGTGTCCTGGAATCCCGGTGGCAGGTTGCGGAGTTTACGGTCAACCTTCGGGAAACATCCTTTTCACGTGGGAATTGATCGGCGAGCAATTGGAGGTCGTGGTTGAGCCCTCTGGTTATACGGACTCGTCCGCTTACGAAGACTGGATGCCGGAAGGAAACCTTAAAGACCCGAACGAACCAGCCCGCCCGCTACTGGTCAAAGCCACTCTCCAGACGGTGGCGGGCGGCGTTCCTGAGACAAAGGCAGATGGGTTTACTTTTGAATTACTGAACGTCTCGCGTGAGCCGGGCGTGTGCATGAACTGGCCAAACAAGGAGCTTGCCGACACCAACCTGGACTTGAGATTCGACCCGTCGTTAAATCAACCCCCATTTGTCGCCAAGCCCCTCGTGTGGATCGATGAAACGATGGTCGAAACGTCAGAGACTTCGGGACTTACCAAGGCTGAAGCCATCGTGGCATCATACGACTTCGGCGGCTACGGCAAACTCAAGGTTACTGCTCAAGTGGGCGGTGTCCCGATTGTCGGCTACTTGAAAACCGACCCGGCGAAAACGCCGCAACCGATTTTGTTGCCCAAGCGCGCGAAGACCTCGCATATCGCCGACAAGTGGAAAAAAGACAACGACGTGAGTTCGCTACCAGACGACGATGACGAAGAAAACGATCCTGAGGGAGATGGGCACACGGGAGATGGATTGACTTTGTACGAAGAGTATCGCGGCTTTGCCGAGAACGGCGGGCATCTACAAACCGATGCTAAAACCAAAGACTTGTTCGTGCTTGATACGATTCAAACTCATAATACTTTGGCGGGCATCCTTAATCTCGCGTGGCAGTCGGGCTTAAAGGTCCATTATCAGCTTACCACGAATGAGATCGACACGACCGACCGTTTAATTGACTTCAATGGTTCTGGCGGCGGCACACAACATGGCTTGATTATCGTCTTAGCTTCGTTGGGTACGAACAACGTCAGCGGCCACGCCGAGCCAGCACCAGGGTACGAAGGAGCGAATAGTACGCCGGGATCCAAAGCCCGAATCGCGATTAGCTCCAACATCGATTACTTCGATCCGGGGTATTCGTTAAGCGACCGGGAGCCCATAGACCTCATGACGCGCTCCTCGACGACCGTCAGTCACGAACTCGCCCACGGCTGCAGTGTTTGGCATCATGGAGACCGCGATAATATTCATGGAGTGCTTTGGACCGTGGTAAACAACCCCGACGGCTCGCGTCGCGTGTTTGAAGCTGGAATGGCCATTACGGTTCTGAACGAAAACGGCTCCCCACACGCTATTACGGTGAGCACCACCAATTACGTCGGGCTGGAACACGGTCAGCATAGCGGTGTGGAGAGCTGCTTCATGCGCTACTATGTCGCGCATGCTTATGAGAGCATCGACAACTCGTCCGTCCGCTATTGGGTCGACAAGGAGATAAGGGGCTACGACCTTTGCACGTCTCGGCTGGGAACCGGAGTCAACGACCGGACACGCGACAAGCCCCAGCCCAGGTACGGCGACGCGTATATCAGCCCGGACGGCAAAATACAGAGAGGAAACTGCCGAGGGCAAATTTGCGTGAACGACTTTTACCTGGATTCGCCTTTGCACGAAAGATGACCAACGATGACGACCTATTTGAACCGGACCTTGATGGCTGGCGGTGGGCACTCCCCAGAGAACGGCTTTGCTGGGATTTGCGCGTTCGTTGCCCTCTGCATTTGCCTGATGACGGGGTCTGGCGGGGTCGCAGCCGCAGAGGCGGACGCCAGGCCAGTGGTGGCGTTGTCACTTAACGGGTCCGCCGCGGTGACTGCGCGCAAAGGGTGGCCTTTCATTTTCGAAGTGGCACTCATGCATCCGCAAGCATTTGCCTCTCCGACCAACACGATCCTGATTGCTTCCCCCGGCAACGTCTGGTCGGCAGCCGTCCGAATCGAGATTCGCGACGCGCAGGGACAGCTTCAATCATGGCCGCTGCGTCAGCGGCAGACGCCCGCCTCCTCGCTCGAGTTGGATGGCCATTTTATTGGCCGGCTCCAATGGCTACTCAGCCCGGCCGAAACCGCTTTGCTGACAGCCGGAAAGTATGAACTGCGGGCCATTTTGGACACAACGGAGACTTCGGTCCCCGACGCCTGGAAAGGCATCGCGCGCAGCGTTCCAGCCTCATTGGATTTGGGAGAACCGATAACCGCGCCTGACGCGATCGAGTTCGAGAACCAACAGACGCTCTTTGCGCGCTATGCCACGATGATCGGGGATCGTGATTTGGCGCTCGCGAACATCAACGCGCTGCTCGACCACTATCCCACAAACATTGGCGGGCTTATCTACAAAGCCTTCCTGTTGGCCAACCGAGGTGATCGTCTGGCCGCGCTCGCCTTGTGCGACCAGGCGCTCCAGCAGGTTGAACTGCAGAATCCGAATGCCCAAGAACCACCGGAAGTGCTGCTGAAGCTGCAGCACGACCTGATCGACCAATTGCAGGAGGCCGCTGTGGCGCCACCCAATGACGACTTCGCCAATCGAATCGCGCTGAGCGGCGACCTGACGACGACGACCGGCGCAAACACCGGCGCCAGCAGTGAAACCGGCGAATCCAACCATGCCGGCCTGCTGCCATATCAGTCGGTCTGGTGGACCTGGATTGCTCCGACGAACGGGTCCGTGGCGATTTCCACCGAGGGCAGCAGCTTCGCGACGGTGCTGGCGGTTTACACCGGCATGTCGGTTGCCAGTCTAACGCCCGTGGCGAGTGATGCCTATAGCGACACGAACCTGACGAGCCTGGTCAATTTTCCGGTTACCAAAGGCACGACTTATCAGGTCGCGGTGGATTCGTTTCTTGGGCAGTTCGGCCAGATCAAGCTGAGCCTGGTGTT
>QHPW01000510.1 GCA_003219675.1 Verrucomicrobiota bacterium | reverse complement strand
CTGCCAAAGTTTTGATATTGCAAGACCCAGCTGCGTGAGCCGGTGTGATTGTTGTCGAGGATGTCCGCGTAAGTGCCCTGCGCGACTCCGGACTTGACCCAAAGCCCGATGGTAAAGCTCTGAAGGGTGAACCAACTCCCCAAATCGACAAAATCGTCCGTGCCGTCAAATTGCAGGGCGAAGTTCGAGGCGGTGGCTTGTGGGGGACGATTCCTGATTAGCGGGAATCGGTCTTTGCCATCCGGGATACCGTCGCCATCCGTATCGGGATTCACCGGATTGGTGCCCAGCGCCACCTCCTGACCGTCGCTGAGACCGTCGCCGTCCGTGTCCGGATTTCGCGGGTCAGTGCCAAGTTGCATTTCCTGCGCGTTGGTCAAGCCATCACCATCGATATCCGGATCATCGCGGTCGGGGATGCCGTCGTGGTCCATGTCCGGCAACGCGACGATGGTCACGAGCTGTGTGCTGCCCAGGGTATCGGCGTCGAAAGCCACCACTTGAACCTGCGATGTGCCGGGCACGCCGCGGTTCAATTCGAGCGTCGCGGTCAAGGTTGCCAGATTGCTGGTTTGAACGAGGACCGCCGAGCCCGACTCGCTCCAGCGCAGCACCCGCCATTGATTGAAGGCGTCCGCGGGGATGATCTGTTTCGCGAAGCCGGGCACCGCCCAGGAAACGATCAAGGATGCGTCGCCGTTATATTCATAGAACCTGGCCTCGAACGTGTGCACTCCAGCGATGAGCGTGACTGTCCCGGAGGCTTCCCTCGTCGGATGGTTCCCATCGTTGTTCACGACGAGCTGCCCGTCGATATAGACGGCTGAACCGTCATCGCTCGAACTGTAGAAGGTGTATTGTCCGCCCGCCGGCGCGAAGACAGTGCCGGTGAAACGCGCCGCGAAACGATCCGGTTGGCCGCCGGGCCAGAACGACCCCGACGTTACCGGATAGTTGATCTGCGCGACGTTTGTGGTCAACGTGGGCGCGGCGGTGAAGTCAACGTCCGCCAGTACTGACGGGCCAAAATTCAAATTGTAAAACTGAGCGGTCAGACTGTCGGTGTCATTCGCGACCGGTTTCACCCGCAAGCCGCGCACGTTTCCATCCGTATCGCGCGCGGTGAAGGTGAGGTTGGTGAGGACCTGTTCCACGATCTCGAATGGCCCGGCTGGATCGACCGTTGGCGCATTTCCTTTCACCAGCGGATTCGTGTCGATCCCATCGGCCACCCCGTCGCCGTCGGTGTCGGGATTCAGTGGATTGGTACCGGAGCCGGGGCCGGCTTTGCCGCGCTGGTAAACGCGCCGAATTTCCGTCGGCGCAAGAGCGCGCGGATAAATGCCGACGTCGTCGATGTAACCGCCAAACGCCTGACAACTTCCCGAAGTTCCAATACGCAGCGGCGCGGCATTGGTTGCGCCGAGGGTCTTGCCGGAGGCGGACGCCACTTGCTCTCCATCAACATAAAACCGATAGGTGGATCCATCGAAGCTGCCGGCCACGTGTTTCCAGGTGTTCAGAGGAAGCTGAATGCCGCTTTCGACGTCGTTTGGAGAAAAACCTCCGAACGACAACCCCCGCGCCGGATCAAAGGCCATCTGGTAATTAAAGTCCCCGCAGTCAACCCGTTTCCCAATGAGATGACCGACGCCAGCCGTGTTGGTGCGATACGCCCACAGCTCGACGGTGATCTGCGCCGTGGGCGCGAAATTCAGGTCGGCCGAATTCGCCACTTCGACAAAATCCGCCCCATCGAACTGAAAAGCCTGTCCGATGACGCCCGGCACAAAGCCTGCCCCATTGACCATCACTCCGTGATGGCCGCCGATGATGTCCTCGGCGTTGCCGTCGCCGGGCCACCATGCGACGAGTCCAACGTAGCCGTTGACTTCATAGCCGTCGGACAATCCGTCCGCGTCTGTGTCCGGATTCTGCGGATCGGTGCCCATCTGGAATTCCTGGAGATTGGCCAGGCCGTCGTGGTCGGCATCGAGCGCGGCGTCGTTGACTTCGGGATCGAGCCCGTAGGCCACTTCGTAAACATCCGGCATACCGTCGCCATCCGTGTCAGCCGCCGGGTCCGCCACGACCTCGAAGACGACGACAGCATCACCTGAATCCGCCAGGCCGTCGGAAACCCGGTAAGTCAACAGCGTTGCGGCATTCACGCCTCGCGGTGGAACATAAATGACCTGGCCGGCAAAGCTGCTAATGGCCGTAGGAACATTGGTGATCAACGAGCCCAGTGTTGTGCCGTCGGGTGTTTGATATACTCTGCCACCGGCAGGCAAGGTGGTGACCACAGCCGTCAGCAAATCACCGTCGGGATCAGAGCCCGCGAGCGTGAGCGTCACGTGCGCCACGCTACCGGTCAGGGTCAGGTTGGTGAACGACTCCAGGCCGGAAACCCAGAGCGGGCTGTTCGCCGCGTTGCCGGCGCCGAGGGTACCGTGGTGTCCGGTGCCAGAGACGTCTGTGGCGGTCAGTCCCGCTTGTTCGTCGAACCGCCAGTGGCCGATCAATCCCGGTTCCGCATCGGACACCTGACGCTCGAGGTTGGCGCGCACCTGTTGCAGCGTCAGGGCAATGTTCCACACGCGTACTTCTTCGATAGCGCCCGGGAAGTTATCTCCGCCACAACAAGTCTCGCCTCCTATGCGGGCCGTGTTCGCCGTTCCGACGTAATTGGCTTCCACTGGAGCGAAGCCTTTCAGTTCGCCGTTAACGTGGATGCTCGCATTGGTTCCGTCCGAGGTTCCCACCACGTAGTACCACTGGCCGAGAACCGGACTGACACCGGACAGAATCAGATTGCCGCAACCACCGGGCGATTTCATGTCCACGGCGAAAACTCCGTTGTAAAGCGAGATAGCCCAGTCGTTGCATTCGTTGTGCCCGCCGGCAATGGCTCTTCGGCCGGAAGGCGCGGCGGTTGGCCGAACCCAGGCCTCGACCGACCATTTGCTTCCCGGACTCCACGTGCCGGTCTCCACATAATCATCGACACCATCAAACAACAACGCCCCGCTGCTTTGTCCGTTGCCGGCGATTGGCGGATGGTTGGCGCCACCGACTCGCGCGTTGACAGTGATGTCGGGCAACACATACGGGACGCTGCCCTGGTGCAGTGCCGCAATACTCAAGCGCGCGCTGCTGACGTTGGTGGGCATCCGCAACGCGACCTGCACGTTCGTCGCCGCCTGACCAACGGCCAGGGTTACCGGCGGATTCGTGTCCCAGGTGAACTGGAACGCGTCCGCACCCAGACCTTGTTCGTAACCGACAGAGACGGCGAATGACTGTCCGGCAACTACCGACGAGCCGTTGGTTGGTGAAACGTTGAGCACTGCGGCGGTGGTGAAGGCAAAGTTGGTCTCTGCGGAACTGATCCATGAATTGCCCGCGAGATCGGTCAGCGCCGACGACACGATGCTGGTGTAAGTGACGCCGGGAAGCAGCGGCAAGGCCAGGAGCTGCACGTGCACCAGGGTTGGATCACCTGAATCGAGCGCGACCGAATAGAGCGTCGGGGTTCCAGCGCTGTTTTCGATGCGAACAGAATTCGTGGTCGCTGAAACAGCGGCGATCGGCTCGTTAAAACGGAAGGCGATTTCACCTTGCCAGAGCGAGTGCCGCATCCCGCCCGCCGGCGGCGAAACGTTCACGAGTTGCGGCGGTTGGCGGTCGGGCAGCAGGAATGTCCGCGTCACGGTTGCGGCATTGCTTGCCACGTCGGTTCCGCGAACGGTCGCGAACAACGGCGCGCCACTCAACTGCGCCCCGGCCAGAGAGACATTAAATACGTTGGTCGCCGGCGTGTTGGTGACGAGAGTCACGGCGAGACTTTGCGTGGCGGTCAGCGCGCCGCCGAGTGCAAGGTCGAGTCGCACGTTGGTGCTGTTGTCGGCGGAAACAATCGCGAGCTGCAGCGGTTGGTCGGGATCGAGCAGGCTATCGCTGGCGGGGCTTAGAATCGCCAGCGAAGGAGGT
>QHPW01000008.1:1592-25609 GCA_003219675.1 Verrucomicrobiota bacterium | reverse complement strand
TGTAGCGGCGGTCTGTGACCGCCGGAAAACGCGCTCACAGAGCGCCGCTACAATTTAGATTTTAAAGATTGAGACACTGCCATTCTTTTTCTTGCCAAAGCGGGAATGCATTTCCTAACTTGAACTCATGGATTCGCAATTGGGGCAGTATCTTCAGGTGTTGATCCTGGCCATGGTGGCAATCACCTTCGCGGGCGGCACCCTGCTGTTGTCCCTCCTGATCGGGAAATGGGCCAACAAAAACCGGCTGAAGCAGGCCTCCCCGGCGAAAAACATCCCTTACGAATGCGGCATGCTGCCGGTCGGCGAAGGGAGCGCCCGCCTCTCGGTAAAGTTTTATCTCGTCGCGATGCTGTTCATTCTCTTCGACATCGAGGTCGTGTTCCTCTATCCGTGGGCGGTGGTTTACCGGGACATGCTCAGGGAAAATGCGAATTTGATTTTTGGGTCGATGGTTTCATTCCTGGGCATCCTGTTCGTCGGCTACATCTACGCGCTGAAGAAAAAAGCGTTTGATTGGAAAAGCTGAGAAACCAAACGTTACAACGTTGAATCGCTACATCGTTACCACGGGATCGCTCGTTGTAACGATGCAACGTTTAAACGATTCAACAATTCAACAAAAAATGCCCATTCAATTTGGGACCAGTGGCTGGCGCGGACTGATCGCGCGCGATTTCACGTTCGATAACGTCCGGCTCGCCACCCAGGGGATCGCCAACTATTTGAACGCGGAACGCGGAATGCGGAACGCGGAACTGGCCCGGCGCAAGCCGGTCGTGATTCTCGGCCACGACACCCGCTTTCTCGGGCGGGAATTCTCTCTGACCTCGGCGGAGGTGCTCGCGGCCAATGGCCTCACTCCCCTGCTCTGCAACCGTGACGCGCCGACGCCTGTCATCGCCCACGCCATTCGCGTCCGCAAGGCGATCGGCGGCATCAACATGACCGCCAGTCACAATCCCGCCGAGTATCAAGGTCTGAAATTTTCCACGCACAATGGAGCGCCGGCCACCCCCGAAGTGACGCAACAAATCGAGGCCAACATCTCCCAACGCCTCGCGCAGAACTGGAGTTTCCCGGCGGCGGTCATCGGCACGTTCGAGTGCAAAACGTTTGATCCGCAGCCGGCTTATTTCAAACAACTGCGCAAACTGATTGATTTCGCCACGATCCGGAAGGCCCGCCTCAAGGTCGCGGTTGAACTGATGTACGGCACCGGCCGCGGTTATCTCGACAGGTTGCTCGAAGCAGCCGGCGCGAAGGTCATCGTCTTCCACAATGAGCTCAACCCTCTTTTCGGCGGGCATCACCCCGAACCGAGCGCTGAAGGCATGGCGGAAGTCAGCAAGCTCGTCCGCCGCGGCGCAGCGCACCTCGGCCTCGGCCTCGACGGCGACGCCGACCGTTTCGGGATCGTCGATAAAAGCGGCGTCTGGCTCACGCCGAATCAAGTGCTCGCGCTCGCCCTTTATCACCTCAAGAAGAACCGCGGCTGGACCGGTGCGGTCGTGCGCACCGTGCCGACGAGCCACCAGGTGGATGCCGTGGCCGAATTGCTCGGCGTGAAAGTTCATGAGACCCCGGTCGGTTTCAAATACATCGGCGCGCTGATGGAGAGCGAGCCGATCATTGTGGGCGGCGAGGAATCGGGCGGTCTGAGCGTCAAGGGTCATGTGCCGGAAAAGGACGGCATCCTGGCCTGCCTGCTCATGGCTGAACTGGTGGCGACGGAAAAGAAATCGCTCGGCCGGATTCTGAAAGAACTCGAAAAACACACCGGCGAATTCCACACCGACCGCCTGAACGTCAGGATTCCAGCGGAGAAGAAGGAGGCGTTGCTGAACCGGCTGGCCGGCGGCATCGATTCTGTCGGGCCGTTCAAGGTGGAGAAATTCATCACCACCGACGGCTACAAATTTTTGCTGCCGAACCGCGAGTGGGTTGCCTTCCGCGCCAGCGGCACCGAACCGCTCATCCGTTGTTACCTTGAAGCGAAATCGGCGGCGCAGTTGAATCGGCTTCGGGCAGTGTGCCGAACGTTGCTCCAGACCTGACCGCCTCGCACGCCGTATTCTCCGGCATTAGTTCCGTCGAACCGAAGTCCGCTCCGAGAGCCAGATCATGTCCTGGTTGTTGGGGGAAGCAACGTTGAGAGGCATGTCGTAGAACTTAACCGGGACGACGGTGCGTGGGTCCCGCCATTTTCGAATCTCGGCGTGCCCGTCGGCAAAGGAGATCCCTGCGGCCCGGTTATGATAGCTGGCGGGGTAATCAATGATCCGCGCCGCAGCGGGGTTCTCCACCATCATGTTGGCAAAACCACCCGCGTTGATGCTGTCGGGGTGCTCGTCAAGCAGCACGTAAAGCATAGACGGGCCAGGGTCGGCGAAATCGGACGTTTTAAAAAAAGTCTTGTAGCGCTTTTGCCCGCCGGACATGCCGGTACCGGGAGGCAGCCATTCCCCAGGACCGCCCATGGCCTGGCTCATGCTCATGCTGCGCACGCGCGGATAGCGCCGACCACCAATTTTCACCGTGCTTTGGTCGGCTGGACATTTGTAAACTTCCGCCGAATCGTGATCATGGCCAGATTCGTGTTGTCGGACGGCCACGGTCCAGGCCAGCCCAGCCAGCCGCCGACCCACTGGTAAATCTCGCTACGGGAGTTGCCGGGAGCCGTGATCCGATCCGCATTGTCAAGAGGATACATCAAGTGTGCGAGCTGCAGCTGCTTCAGGTTGCTCATGCATTGGATTCCCTGGGCCTTGGTTTTCGCTTTGGCCAAGGCCGGCAGCAGCATGCCGGCGAGGATGGCGATGATGGCAATCACCACCAGCAGCTCGATGAGCGTAAAACCTGAAGGGATGGACCGTCGTCCAGGTACCTGAGCGCGGCGTGGCGTGGATCGCAACATAAACCAAAGGCGGATTTCTCCCGGAGTTATAACCAAGCCGGCGCGTGGATGCAATACTCCTTTCACCCCATCTTCCTCGTGGGTTCATGGAGAGCGAACACCTCCAAAGAATTGGATCTGAGTTGGGGCCATGAACCAGTGGGACAGGCTTCCAGCCTGTCAGCCCCGAACAGGCAAGATGCCTGTGCCACGTTCTGAGGTTCATGGAAAGCTCCGTGTTCCTTTCGGACCTCACGGCCCATGAACCTGAATTGCGCAACTCGTTGCAGTGCAGGCGAGCCACTTGCCGGTTCATGGGAAGAATTCCACGAAATTTTCGCGCTTTGGACCCTGAACCTGGTAGGGACGGCGCGCTGCGCCGTCCGCGCCGCGCTCAGCGGCGCACTGATGCCGCCCGCTGCTTCGCGGGCGGGGACATCGCAGCGCGATGTCCCTACCAGAGTCAGGTTCATGGGAAGCAAACACCAAAACGGGTAATGTCCTAATTTGGGGAGGCGGTGCTGCGGCAGCGGCGCACCCACCTGAAGCAGATTAGCACACTACCCCACCCGGACGTGAATCGAATCCTTGAACCCTGGCGTAGCGGCGTCTCCGCAGAGCGCCGCTGCTGTTGCTCCCACGAATTGCGGCGCTCTGCCGATTAGAAAACGGCGATGCGGCAGGAAACCTGTGCTACATCCCAGGCAGGCTTCATTGGTAACTCATCACGAGGTTCGCACCGACGATCCTGACGTTTGTGATCGTCAGCGCCGGCGGCGCGCTGGCGCGAATGCGGTAGAATCGGACGTTGCCGTTGGGCGGAACCGAGATGGTCTTATTCGCGGTGTCAACGGCCGCCGCGTTGTCCGTCGAAAACACCGCCGCAAGATCAGAGGACGATTCGAGCGCGACCTGCGGGGCTGTGACCGGCGCAAACAGCAGATAATTCAATGCCATTGTGTTTTTCGTAGCGTTGGTTTGCTGACCGCCGAACGTCAGCCGCAGTGTGTTGGTGCCGGACAGATTCAGCAGAACGGCATTGCCGTTCGTGTCTGTGAGCGGCACATAGCGATAATCGATCAGCATGGCGCTGCTGGGCACATTGAACGCGCCGAGCCCCTCTGTCGTTTGATTGGTTTGCGTCGGATCGTTGGTGACCCTGTCAAGATAAACGGCCTGTGCGGCGCGGCAGGCTTCGCGCAGATAAACATGGTAACTGGCATTGGAAAAGACGCGCGTGTAGTTCAGCCATTCGCCCCCTTCTGTCCCTCTCACTTCGTATTCGGGCAAATCGAGCAAGGCGTATTTTCCGCGGATCGTGTCGTTGATCACGCCGGCATTGGCGATTTCCGTTGACCCGGCCTGTGTGCCCACAAAGTCCGTGGTGCGATACTCGGCGGTTGCGCCGCTGCCGAACGAAGTGGAATAATCGAAGTAATCAATCCCGGAGATGCCGTTCAGATCGTAGTAACCCGGACCAACGCCGTTCCCATTGACCTGTTGGCCCGCGCTGTTCAAACCCGACGGCGGCGGGTCGTCCTGATACTGTCCGCCGTCGTAATTGTAATCCTCCGCTTCGATGATTTTAACGCCGGGCGAGTCGAAATAGCCTTCCTCAAAGGTGTCGAATGTGAATTCGTTGGTGCTCGTCCGGCCCGAAAAGTCGGCCAGCACGATCCGCGCGTCGTAAGCCAGGTTGGGAGCCAGGCCGTTAAAAACAACGTCCACGTTGCTGGCCGTCCCGGACGTCAACAATCCCGAAGAAACATCCGCGCCATTCAGATAGAGCTTGATGGCGCTGGTGTTGATCGCGTTGGTGGTCAAGGTCGTCGCCGTAAAACCGATCCCGTTGGTGTAGGGATAGAAGTTCACGCGCGGAGCCGGCATGCGGTTGACGACCTGGGGCATGTCTGGAATCGGATGCGGCGTGCCGGGAAACGCCACTGAACCCGGCGCGGCTGTGGACGCATAGAAGTTGTCGAAGGTGACATCGGCCTTGCCTGTGTTTGGATTCGTATAGTCCGCCGCGCCGACGCGGGAAAAGTTAAACAGCCCCAGCACGCCGCTCGGATAGAAGGTGTCATCGGCGGAAATCGTAACAAGCGGGGTTGACAAGTCGGAGAAGTCATAGATCTGCCCGGTCAGCGTGCTTGCGGCTCCGATCATCACAAACCGATATCGATGGTTGGGATCCAGGGAGATATTGGCTGTGGTTGAACCGCTCTCCGGATCCTCGGGCGCCTCTGCGGTGACCCGGTTGATTTGAAATTGTCCGCGTCCGCCGGCCTGTTGGTTGGGGTCATAATTCAAAATGTATCCGGTAGTCTGACCGAGCACGATGTTGGAGGCCCGAACCAGAAAGCCGAAAGCCTGATTGAGCGTGTTGTCCCACGTGAGAACATCGACCGCCACATAAAAATTGTCGTAAAGATTGGTTCGATAACTGAACGCGCGCGCGGGTCCTGCGTTGGTAACGGGTGGCGCCGGAGTCGCAATCCGGTACGCTTTGCCGCCGAAACCGTCATCAGGGAAACTGTAGTTGGCCGGGGGCAGGCCTGCGGAATCGAGCCCAAAGCGCACCCACTCCGTGTCATTCCCGTCGTTGAAATCGTCGGGCTGTCCCAGGGCCATCCGCTGCCAGCCGAAGATGACCAGCAAAAGCGCCATTAAAATCTTGGGGGCTGAAACGCTGAGGAACCCATTCCCTGTTTCGGGCGAAAAACGAATCGCTCCATTGCTTGAAAATCCTGATTGTTCCATGTTCCCGAGCGCTAGCGGGCCTTGGATACCTCCTCGCGAAAAACAATTCAATACAATTGCGGGTTTATGCGGAAGAAAGCAATCAATCCAACTTCATCGGTACTTCAGCACCACATTGCCGCCGCTGATCTGAATGCTGTCGAAGGTCAACGCTGTGCCGGCCCGCAGCCGGTAAAAGCGCTGATTTCCCGCCAAAGGCAGCGTCACCGTCTTCGCGGTTGCATCCACGACCGCTCCGGTTTCGGCAGCAAACGCGCCCGGAGCAAGGTTGGCGGCGGATTCCAGCACCACCGCGGGCGCTATCGACGTAAAGGCTTTGATTGAACCCGGAGCGGCGGGGTCGTTGATGAGCGTTCGCGCGCCGGTGCCCGGATCAACAGAGAACCACTCGACGAAAGCCGCTCCGCCGCGTTCATACCAAACCATTCGAAACGGATAAAGGCCCGCTTGCGGCACGACGAAATCAAATGTTTCATCCGCCGGCCCGCCGTTGTGAAACGCGAGCGTCGGTGTGTTCAAATCGGTAAAACTGTTTCCGGCGATCATTTTGTAGCCGTCGTCACAACGAACGCCAAAACGCAGCACCCCCGCCGGCAAGTCGAGATAGGTCAGAATCTCCATCGCGATGTCGTCGCTGCCATTGGCACTGACATCCAGACCCGGAATCAAGGCGTCGTCAGGGAAATAACCATCGGCGCTGCCTGGTCCGTTCTGCGAATCGTTGATGATTTGATCGACGACATTGGTTTCGTAGTATTTGGCTATTGTCGAGTTCGGCGCCAATTGGTCTTCCGCGCGTTGCAGACTATTGTCCAGGTTGGAACCCAGAGGCGCCTGCACCACGCGCACTTTGAATCCGGGATTGCCGCCCGCGCCCGACTGGCGGTTCGCCTGGTCCAATGATTTGTATGTCACCACAAAACTCCAGTCGTTGGTCTGCGTCACGCCTCCGCTGTCGGTGAACACAATCCTCGCCGCGTTCGTGGAGCCTGAGGGCGGCAAAGGTGACATGGCATAGCTGATCGTGGCCCCGTTGGTGTCGCCCACGATTGAATGCATCACCGCTGTTCCGTTCACCGACAGCACGATGCTGTTTGTTTGCACGGCGGTGTCCCGGTTCTGAATGTTCACGCTGACCACGGGCGCCACGGTCTCGAGTGCTGCGCCCGGCCCTGGCGACACGCTCATGACGATGGCAGACAGCACACCCGGATCCGGCACCGGAACGAGGATAAGGTAGTTTTGGAAAATGCCGCCGTCGCTGGCTTCCGCTGTCACCTGATGCAAACGCAGAGTCTCCACGCCCGACAGGCGGACGACGACTCTGCTTTGCCCCAAGCCGTCCGTAAGGGGGAAGTTGCGATACTGGTAGCCCGTCAAGGCGGCGATAAACGAACCCAGTGGTTTCGTGGACTGGTTGGGCTGGGTTCGATCGGTTACGACCTTTTCCAGCGCCGCCTCGGCGCGTGCCATGTTGACCAGTGATTCACGCAGATACACTTCGTAGGTCCCGGTGGCAAATGTTCGTGTGTAATTGAGGAATTCTCCAGAGGCGATATCGCCGACATCATAATCGTACACGCCGGCCGCGCTGCCGCCGGCATCTATGTATTTTTGCCGCGTCTTGTCCAGCGAGTGCTGCATGCGGACCGGGTCGCCTGGCCGATACAGCGTATCCTGCGGACGCGGCGTCGCACGGGTGTCGTCGAAATCCACACCCTGAACGCCGGCTTGCTGGCTATAGGAGTTCGCCGCGCCACCGCCCTCGGAAACAGGCACGGGATTATCAAGAAATTGTCCGCTGCCAAAGTTGTAGTCTTCAACCTCGAGCACGAGGTCGTTGGTCGAGAACGTGTCAAAGTAAAGCGGGGTCGAGACCGTCACGTTGTCAGAGTCCGTGACTTGAATGACCGCAGCGTAACTCACGTTGGCGACCAAACTGCCAAGAGAAGCGTTTTTCGTGTTTCCCGTCCCGGTGATGGTCAAGCCGTTTGTCGAAGGAAACCGAACCCCGTTGAGGGTGACCAGGATTCGGCTGTCGGCGACCGGTTTGTCATCCGTGACTTTAAAGGAAATTTGCGTCGAAGCCGGCAGGAAGTTTGCGTACGAGTCGGGAAGGACATCCGAGATAACCGGCGGTGTGTTTCCGGCGACCGGTGGCGCGGAGCCTACGGCGTTGTCGTAAACCACCTGGTACGGATTTTCCGGCGCGGCTGGATCGTAATCCTGGTAGAGATAGAGAACGAAATTGCCGCTGCCAAAATAAGGCGCCGCCGGGCTGTCAGTGCCGTCGGAGAGAACATCTGCCGCGGGCGTGTCCACGAACCGCTGCTCGAATATCACCGCGTCACTGTTGTCCTTGTCCAACACCTTGCCAACGATGATGACGTTGGTGCCTCTGCCCTCCATGGACAGGACGAGTGTAACGTTGGTGTTTTTGACGGGCGGAGTCGGGTTCTCGTTGTAAAAATACTTGCCGATGCCCTTGGTAACGAGGATATCGGTCGTCGATTTCGCCAATCCATACCCGCCCAGAGAGCTCACGGACGAACTTGTCGGAATAAATGCCAGGACAGCGAAGGAATCTTTGTCCCCGCCAGCGACCAGATCGACGTGAAACTCCAGCCGCTCACCGTCCTGAACGTCGAACGTGCGTGAGGTCTTGGTGCTGGCCGAGAATATGGCCTGACCGGCGGGCGGCTGCGTGAAGACAAATTGGCTGCCGGTCTCTGCCGGAATGCCAAAACCGGGAATAAACGTGAAATCCTGCCACGCGGTCTTGGTATTGTCGTTGAAATCGTCGAGCAGGGTGTTGTCCAGAACGAAGACCTCGGCGTTGTCGTAAGTGACCTGATAAGGGTTCTCCGGCGCAGCCGCGTCGTAGTCCTGATACAAGTACAGAACAAAGTTGCCGCTGCCGAAATAAGGTGCCGCCGGATCGTCCGTGCCGTCCGACAACACATCCGCCGACGGCGTGTCCACGAACGTCCGGTCGAACAACACCGCGTTGTTGTTGTCCTTATCCAGAACTTTTGCGTTAATGACCGCGTTGCCTCCTTTTCCAGTCATCGAGAGCACCATGGTTACGTTGTCGTTCTTGATCTCGGGCGTCGGGTTTTCATTGTAAAAATATTTACCGATGCCTTTGGTGATGAGTATGTCAGTGGTGGATTTCGCAAACCCATAACCCGCAAGCGTGCTGGCCGACGACGACGTTGGGATGAACGCGAGCACGGCGAAGGAATCTTTCCCGCCGCCGCTCACCAGGTCCACGCGAAACTCGATCGTCCGGCCATCCTGAAGCGTGAACGTCTCGGATGTCTTGGTGCTGGCGCTGAAGATCGCCTGACCCGCCGGGGGCTGAGCAAAGATGAACTGACCACCGGTCTCCACTGGAATTCCGAATCCGGGGATAAACGTGAAGTCGGTCCAGCCGGTTTTCGTGTTGTCATCGAAATTGTCCAGCACGCGCGCAAAAGCCCGAGTGTCGCCCGATAACCAGAGAATAACGCTCGCAACAAACAGAAACAGGCCGACACGCTTCAGTTGGAATTGCCAATCTTATGACAGAAACTGCACCGAAAGTCAAACCGTTTGCCGCCTTGGGAGTGCCTTAATTTGGTGGTAGCGGCGGTCTGTGACCGCCGAAAACGGCGCTCATAGACCGCCGCTACAGTTTAGATTTGAAATTAAGGCACTACCGCCGCCCTGGCAGTGTCCTGATTTGGTGGCGGCGGTGCTGCGGCACCGCCGTGCGCCGCGGCAGCGGCGCACCCACCTTAAGCAGATTAGGACACTACCGCCGCCTTGTTCGAGCGATTTATCGCCGTTGCCTCCGCTCCAGATACCTCCGCAGCCACTCTGACCGCGACAACTTGCCGCGCTGATCTGATTTCAGCGACTCCACAAAGACCCATTCCCGCGGCACCTGCCAGGCCGGGAGCCTGGACGACACGAAGGCCTTCAACCCGTCGGCGGTCTCGCAGGATGCCAGCGCGACACACGCGACAATGACTTCGCTCCGTTCAGCCTCCGGACTCGGCGCCCCGAACACCAGGCACTCGCGCACACTCAGATGCGCCAGCAAAACATGCTCGATCGCTTCGGGCGACACCTTGCGCCCCGCCACGTTGATCACGTCGCTGGTCCGGCCCCGCAGAAATACCTGGCCGTCCTTTAACTCCGCCAGGTCGCTGGTGCGATAAATGCCCGCCGCCAGGTTGGGTTGCGGGTCCGGCCAGTAGGTCTCGCCAACGGCGCGGCCGCGGACTTCGAGGCAGCCGTCCTCATTGATGGCGAGGTGAACGTTCCGCATCGGGCCGCCCACACAGGTCGTGTCGGAGCGCGGAAGCGCGGAAGTGTCGTACGCAAGTCGAAGATCGCCTGCTCCAGCGGCAGCGGCAACGGCGCGCCCGCGGAGATGGCCAGGCGCGCGTTGGGTGGAATCGCGCCGGCCTCATGCCAGGCGCGCCAGAGCGCCGGCACCGCAGGCAAGGTGATGTTCGCGGCCGCCGCCGCCGCGCGACGCACCGCCTCCGGCAAGGGCGAATCTGCGAGGATGAGCGGAATGCCATGCAACAGTAGCGGCGTGATAAGATTCGAGAAACCGTAAGAATGCGCCAGCGAAATGACACCGAGATTGGGCCAGTCCGGCCGCAGTCCCATGGTGAGGACAATGTTGTCAGAGTCAGCCATCAATTGCTCCGCACGAAACGCGATCATGCGCGGCGCGCCGGTGGTCGCCGAAGTCGTCTTGAGGTGAACACAACCGGGCGGCAACCGGCTGAATTGCCGCGGCGCCTGGCCTTCCAGCGGACAGACCGCCTGCCCTGCCCTCCAGGCGCCGAGCACTGCGAAGATGAACTCTGCGCAAATGCCGCTCGGATAAACGATGGGATCCGTTGTGGTCGCGGCCTTTCCCGCGGCAGCGTCGAGTTGGCCGAACGTCCATTGCTGGCCACTGGCGGCGTTGCACAACGCGAGATCGTCGCGATTCTCTTTCACGATTTGGCGCCAGCGTTCGTAAAGCATTGTCAGCTAGGTAACGCAGCGATAGCTTCTGCCGCAAGCGCGAATGAGCCTAAAAAGAGCAGTCGAACCGCAAGAGATCGCAAAGACCGCAAAGAAAGAACCGCTTGAAACCGGATCGCTGTTTTGCCCGCCGGGCGAAATCGTAAAATCCCATTACCCTCGGTCTTTGCGTTTCATGCGTTCTTTCGCGGCCATTCAACTGCCGATTTCAGCATGAGAGTTCCGGGTTCAAGGTCTCACCCAGGTTGTTGGCGGTGGCTGCTGTTAATCGGCGTGGCGATCGCGCTGACAGGCTGCGCCACGTCGCAACCCGCGACGTCCGCTTCGCGCCGTTTCGTTTTTGAGCGGGATACGTTTGCTTACGCCAACGAACTGGTCTGGGAATATCATTACGATGAACACGGCAATTGGGTCCACAACCGGCGCGAGCCGAAACCCGATTACACCCACCGCTGTTTCGTCGTCGCCCGCGCCGCGAAGCAGTTCTTCAAACACGCTCGATTCGATCCGGGCCAGCCCGTGGCCGGCCCGGCAACGTATCGCCGATTGATTCGAAAAGTTGTCTCGACGAGCCCGCGCCGAGAGTCGCCCGCGGAGAAAAAAATCGTCATTCCGGGTTATGCGAGCCTGCGCCAGTTCAGCCGGGCGCAGGAGAAAATATTGAAGGCCGAATGCGGCGGCCCCTGGCGGAGCTATTTCCAACGAGGCCATTGGCGCATGATCTGGCCGTTCAGCCGGCATGATCAGGAGAGGATGGCGGCGGAACTGGTCAACGATTTGAAACAAAACCGCCCGCCGGTCGTGCACCTGGTGCGCTTTCCGGCCCTCACCATCAATCACGCGGTCTTGCTGTTTGATTTCTCCGAAACCGAAAAGGAAATCCGTTTTGCCGCTTATGACCCAAACTCGCCGGAAACGGCGGCCACGGTAACTTACGACCGCGCGCGTCGCACCTTTACTTTTCCGACGAATTTTTATTTCCCCGGCGGCCGCGTCGATGTTTATGAAATCTATCGCGGGTGTCTTTACTAAGAGCACTTGTGAAAACCTGTAGCCTCATCGGGTCGGCGATGCTGCCACGTTCGAAGCGGGCGTGGGTCTGGGGACCTGTCGTCTTCCTGCTGGCTGCGCTGGCGTATCCTCCTGGCGCTCTGGCGCAAGCCGGGTTCGTGGACCCAAGTTTCCTCAATGGCATGAGCGGGCCGAATTCCTGGCTTTGGGCGGGCGCGCTTCAACCGGATGGAAAGCTGCTTCTGGGCGGCCAGTTCACGAGCTTCAATGGAGTGCCCCGCGGTCCGGTGGCCCGCCTGAACGTTGATGGCAGCGTGGACACGAACTTCGCGGCCAGAGTCACTGCCGGTGAACCCACGATCCACAGTGTGGCGGTTCAACCCGACGGCAAGGTGCTCGTCGGAGGCATGTTTACCGCCATAAACGGGGCCCCGCGCCTGCGGCTGGCGCGTTTGAATGCCGATGGAACTCTTGACACCAACTTCGTTGCCACGGTGAGCAGCCGTGGGTCGTTCATTACTGTGAACCATCTGGCGCTTCAAACCAATTCACGAGTGGTGATCGCTGGATGGTTTGACACCGTCAACGGGGTGCCCCGCACCAACATCGCCAGGCTCAATAGCGATGGCACTTTGGATTCCGACTTCGTGGCAGGGATTGACACTCCACCCAATGCTTTGGCCTTGCAGATGGACGGGAGAGTGCTGATCGGGGGCGCGTTCGGCAGCGTGAATGGCCAGCCCCGCGATCACATCGCGTGCCTGAACACGAACGGCAGCCTGGACACGAATTTTCTGGCGAATACAGACGGCAACGTTGACACGTTCGCCACCCAACCGGATGCCAAGGTGCTGATCGGCGGGGGCTTCACCACCGTGAACGGGCAGAGTCGCCATCGCGTCGCACGTTTGAATCCCGATGGCAGCCTCGACGGTAACTTTCAGAACGGCATGAGCGGCGCCAACGATTACGTGGCCTGCGTTGCTTATGATCCGAGCGCCAAAATACTGATCGGGGGACAGTTCGCCACTGTGAATGGCGTTGCGCGCCCCAATGTCGCGCGCCTGAACACCAATGGCGGCCTCGATACCAACTTCCTGGCGAATGTGGACTCCTTTATTGAGCTGATGCTGGTACAGCCGGATTCCCGGGTTATCATCGAGGGGAGTTATGTCAACACCGTCGATGGGCGGAGTCGGAATCGCATCGCGCGCCTGCAAAGCAGCAGTGCTCCGATCCTTGGTCCGCCAAGTATCTCCGCCGCGGTCTTTTCAATGGACGTGAACGCCATTGCCGGAACGCCTTACGGCGTGGAAGCTTCGACGAATCTGGCGAACTGGAGTCTGGTGTTGTCCACCAACGCTTCGGTTGACATTTTCACCTTTCGGGATGTCGGCGTGACGCAATTTTCCCGGCGGTTTTTCCGGGCGTTTAAGTCGCCTTGATCTGAATTGAACACGGTTTTTTCCGCCGGTGCGCAACTGACGAAATGCCGCGGTGTTCTCCATCCCATGAGTGAGTTCACCCAAAACTCATCACCTGACGACAAGCCGCGCCTGGTCGTCGTCGTTCCCGTCATCCTGGTTTGTCTCGGGGCGATTTTTTTTCTATTCAATTCGACCCCGTGGGTTCGAAAAGAGTCTTCGCTGCCGCAGACCAATGGCGTTTCTGAAGCGCCTGCGGCCATGATGCGCACCAAGCACGAGCCGCTGAATCAGAACAAGGTCCCGGGTTCCAGGACCCTTTCCCGGCCGCCCTCACGTTTGCTTCCCCAGCGGCGCGCGGAAGCGCCGCAAGAAGTCCCTTCGGCGACAGCCGTTTTGCAACCGCAAACCGCCGCTGCAGCTTCCGAGCCGGCGCCGGTTCCGGCGGGCGGAGCGTTTTTGTCCACTGCGGACATCGAAATCAGCGGCCAAGTCACCTTGAGCGGAACCCCTCCGCCGGAAATCAGAATTGACATGTCGAGCGACGCGCGCTGCGGGCAGCTGCACAACACGCCGGTCACCACGCGGCATTACCTCGTGGACAAGGACGGCGGCCTGCCCAACGTGTTCGTTTACATCAAGAGTGGTCTGAACGGAAAATGGGCGGCGCCCGCGCAGGAACCGTTGCTGGACCAAATCGGTTGTTTGTATGAGCCCTACGTCATGGGCGTGATGGTGAATCAAAAGTTCCAGATCAAAAACTCCGATCCAACGCTCCACAACGTGCACGCCACTCCGTACCAGGGCGACAACCGTGAATTCAACTTCGCCCAGCCGTCGCAAGGCCAGGTCAACGAAAAGAGTTTCCCGAATCAGGAGGGTTTTGTCCGCTTCAAGTGCAATGTGCATCCGTGGATGTTCGCTTATGTCGGCGTTGTCGAGCATCCCTTCTTCGCGGTCACGAGCGCGGACGGCACATTCAGGCTGCCGCCGAATTTGCCGCCGGGAACCTACACGCTGGAGGCGGTTCATCCCAAGGCCGGGAGTGCAACCCGGCAAATCACCGTGAACGGGAGTGACAGGAAGACGGTTGACTTCACGCTGAGAGTCCCGAACAGCCCCTGACGCGCACGCGCTCCAATGCGTTTCGAGGGTCACGTCACAGAAATACCCATACGTACAATGCCAACACTCCGCTTTCCCCTCACCCGGCCTTCGGCCACCCTCTCCCCATCCGATGGGGAGAGGGCAGGGTGAGGGGCGCTGCGGTTTCCAGCTTGGTCGGTGTCGTTGTAAAGACGCGTTAGGTACGGCACTACAGCACACTAGAGCCGCTCACGCCCGGCGTAGCCGGAATGCAGATCGTGCCAGAACTCGATGTCCTCCTCGTCCTGTTCCCAGCAGAGAAAAACTTCCTGGCCGCCGAGGATGGCCGGAAAATCAAGCAGGCCCCGTTCGAGGTCTTTGATTTGAATCTCCCGTTTCTGAAATTCGCCCAGGGTCTCTTTGATATCAGCCAGGGTTCCAGCCCATTGGTTGACCGTTTTACCGCCCGCATCGTGGCCGGCAGAGAGGAGGCGGGCCAGCCGCTGCTCGCACTTGTTGAGTTGCCGGCGCAACTCGGAAAGTTCTTTCAACCACCGCCGGATTTGCGGCAATAGCACCCGCGCTTCGTCACGGGTGTAATGCTTCTTGAATTGATAATCCATGCGTTACTCTGCCGGCCCTGTTCCGGCAGGAGTGATTTCGAGCTTCTTTTTGACCTGGTCGTTCGGCTCCAGTTCGATCGACCGGCGCCACGCGTCGCGCGCTTTGTCGAAGGCCTTCAATCGGGCGTAAATCGCGGCTGTTTGAGCTTGAACAGCACCCAGCCCATGCTGTCGAGATAAGCCGCGTTCTTCGGCTCCTGTTCCACGGCTTTTTCAATCAGGCTCCTGGCCTCCTCCAGGTTCTCCCCGCGATCGGCCCACATATAACCCAGATAATTCATCGCTTCGGCGGAGTTCGGCGACAGTTCGAGGCATTTGCGGAAATATTTCTCGGCTTCCGCGTAGCCGCCGTGGCGCTCCAGCGCCGAGCCGAACTGAAAATAAAAAATGTACGTCAGGCTGTCCGGCTCGTTGGCCTTCGCGATCACTTCCGCTTCGGTGAAATGTTTGACCGCTTCGCCGTATTTCCGGGACCTGGCATGGGCGGCGGCGGTCAGGAATTCCAGCAGGAAGTTCTGCTTGAATCTCGCGCGGGCCTTGTCCAGAAGTTCCAGTGCCTCCTGAGGTTTGTTCAAGTTGATTTTTAATTCGGCCAACCGGTAGTAAACCGGTTCAAACTCCGGCTTCAGCTTCAGCGCCTGTTCGAAGTATTCTGCGGCATCGGTAAACCTTTTTTCCTGAGAGGCGATGTTCCCCAGATAGTAATAGGCCTGTTCGTTGCGCGGGTTGTCGCGCGAAATGGCTTCGAGCTGTTCCGCCGCTTTGTCCTTTTTCCCGGTGCGCAGATAAATGTCGGCCAGCTTCTCGCGCGTGCCCGGCAGCGCCGGCAAACGATCGAGCAACTGCAGGTAAAATTCCTCGGCCCGGGAAAATTCTCCCATCAATTTATAGCCGTCAGCCAGCTTTTGCATCACCAGCAGATCCTGCGGTTTCAGGCCCGCCGCCCGGTCCAGCACCGAGACGACTTTGGGTTTGACGGACTGGCTTTCGTCCGGGTGAAGCTGATTATAGCTGGCATAAAGCTCGCCCAGCTCGACCCAGTACTGCGGGTCGTCGGACGACCGGTCGGCTGCGTCACCCAACACTTTGAGCGCCGCCTCGGGTTGACGGTTCTCCTGGTAAATCATAAACAAATTGCGATATCCCATGAGCAGCTCGGGAGACCTGCTTATCGCGTCCAAATCGGCCTTGATCGCCTGGTCCGTCTTCCCGGCCTCGGCATAAGCCAGGCCCAGCCACGCGAACATCTTCCCGGACGCGCGCGGCGCGGCGGTCGCTTTGGTCAGCAGATCGATTGCCTTGACAAGCTGCTTGTTCTGCAGCAGGCGCCGGGCAAGCTCCAGAACCAGGACTTCGTGGCCCGGATCGGCCGCGGCGGATTTCAGATAATGCTCCTGCGCGGCATCGTCGTCGTCGTTCAACTCGGCACTGATGCCGGCCGCGAAATGCGCGATGGCCCTGACGCGGCGATCGAGCGCTCCTTCCTCCTCCGGGTTGGCAGGTTTGGCGGATTTTCTTTCGACCGCGTTTTCGGCAGGCGGAGCGGGATTCTTTTCCGCGCGCGGCCCGGTGGCGCAACCGGACAACAGGGCTCCGCCCAGTATCGCGACGACAACCGCTCGATGAAGATAGTGATTCATTGGCTGCAAAAGCGCCGACGCCTCAAAAGCGCAGTCCCGCCGGAGCGGGACTGGCCTCACGCGAACTGTTAGCACTGTTTTGCAGCGGCGGCAACCTACTGCTGCCAGGTGCGCTTCTTGTGACGATGCAAGCGCAGCTTCTTGCGTCGTTTGTGTTTGTTGATTTTGGCTTTCCGGCGCTTTTTCAGTGATCCCATAGTTTTGGTTGCTGTTCAGTAAACTACTTTATTGAGCGGATATTCAATGATTCCCTCCGCTCCCGCGGCCTTCAATTGCGGTATCAACTCCCGGACAATGTGCTCGTCAATGATCGTTTCCACCGCCACCCAGCCGTCCTGGCTCAGATTCGATATGGTTGGATTACGCAAGGCGGGCAAACTTTTCAACAACTTTGCCAGGTTCCTTTGCGCGATGTTCATTTTCAACCCGACTTTCGCTTCCGCCTCCAGCGCGCCTTGCAATAACAACGCCAGGGTCTCGATCTTCTGCGCTTTCCACTGCTGCTTCCACGCGGCATGGTTCGCAATCAACCGCGGCGTGGAAACCAGCAGCGTGTCAATGATGCGCAGTTTGTTGGCCCGTAACGACGAACCGGTCTCGGTGATTTCCACAATCGCGTCCACCAGTTCGTGCGCCTTCACCTCGGTTGCGCCCCAGGAGAACTCCACCTCGGCCTTCACGCCATGTTTCCGCAGATATTTTTTTGTCAAATTGACGACCTCCGTGGCGACGCGTTTGCCCTCGAGATCCTTCACCGACTTTACCGGTGAACTCTCCGGCACGGCCAACACCCACCGCGCCGGTTGTCGGGTGGCTTTGCTGAACAAGAGTTCTGCCACCTCGTGGACGTTTGAGCCGTTCTCCTGAATCCAATCGTGGCCGGTGATGCCGCAATCCAGATAGCCGTGCTCGACATAACGGCTGACCTCCTGCGCGCGTATCAGGCGAATCTCCAGTTCATCATCGTCCACATAAGGAACGTAAGAGCGGGCGCCAACGGAAATGTGGTATCCCGCCTTCGCCATCTTTTCCAGGGCGGCCTGTTCCAAACTGCCTTTGGGCAAACCCAGCTTCAAAACGGGTTTATTCTTCTTCATGCCTTTTTCTTCCGCTGCTTCATCGGGTCTTCGGCGACGCCCGAAGCGCTCGATTCCCCTGCACCAGAATCTCTCCGCGCAGCAACGCCGCAATCGTCGCCGGATACAACACCCGTTCCGCCGCTTGAATCCGTTGGTGCAACGTCGCCGGCGTATCCCCATCCAGCACCGGCACCGTTTGCTGAGCGAGGATCGGCCCGGTGTCAATGCCCTGGTCCACCAGATGCACGGTGCAGCCGGTGACTTTTACGCCGTAATCGAACGCCTGTTTCCAGGCTTCGAGTCCGGGAAACGAGGGCAGCAACGCGGGGTGAATGTTGACGACTCGGCGCTCAAAAGCACGGAGAAAATCACCCTTTAAAATCCGCATGAACCCGGCAAGCACGACCCAATCAACCCGCGCCCCCTGCAACGCGGCGATGTAAGTGCGCTCGGCTTCTTCGTCAAGTTTGGTGCGGTACTTCCCCGGCGGAATGGACTCGGCGCGGAGGCCCCGCTCCCTCGCCCGCGCCAGAATTCCGGCGCCGGGCAGGTCACTGATCACAATGGCCACTTCCGCCGGCACCTCGCGGGCCTCACACGCATCCGCGATGGCTGCCAGGTTCGAGCCTTTGCCCGAACCGAGAATGCCCAGCCGGAATTGTTCCCGTTCGCCCATGGCCGCCTTTACTAACAGAGCACCGGTCCGGCACAAGGACAAAGCCGGCGCTTCGCGAAATTCGAATGAAAATCCTTGAAGCTCGAAAGCACCGGGACATCCGACGGCGGACGGCACCCTGTTCGCCGTGTCTTTGGACTTGCTTCCGATTTCGTCTTCCGGGATTCGGAATTGCTCCCGGTCACGGCTGCACGGCGCGATAGAACCGGCGCAAATAATTCGTCGCGGACGGATCCACAAACTGAAACGGGCCGTTTGTCGCCACCAGATTGGTGAGCGGGAACCAATCGAGCAGATCAGCGGAAGCGCGAATCTCGTAACTCTGTCCCGCCGCGCCGCTCACGGTGAAGCGAAACGAGCCGTCGGTCAGCCACGCAGGCGCCCCGAGCGTGAGCGGCGCCGGCGCCGCCGGAAAGGTGATTTCCCAGATGCCCTGGTCGCCACTGTTTTCGATGACGTAAACCTTGTCCCGGATGATCTCGGCATCGATCGGGTTGGAAAAACCCCCGACAATTCGTGTCACTCGCGCCTGATAATTCGTGTTGCCCAGTTTCGTCAACTCCAGATCAACCAGGTCCTCGCTCGCATCTCTGAATGGCCCGTCCACATTCGTGCCGTTGGGGTCTCCTTGCGTCCAGCTCAACATGAACCCGTGGAATTGAAACGGCGCCGCCATCGCACCCGCCGTGTCGAAAACCAGACCGAGCGGCGACCGATGCGCCGTAAACGTGCTCAGCGTTTGGCCCAGGCTGGAGGCATCTTTGATCGAACCGTCCGTCGGATCGCGATAGCTGTCCGCGTCCGGCCCAAGGTTGATGACCGGCTCGGCGAAATTGGTGGGCGGGGGCGGGAAGGTCGGGTCGTTGTAAAAGTAGCCGTGCCGAACCGCGGTGAAACGCGGATCGAGCAGCAAATCGCTGTTCGGGTCGTAATTCGGAAATTGCTGCGGATTGTCCGCGCCACCGATGCGCCATGGAAAGCCATAGTGCAATCCCGGCCGCAGCCAGTTCAATTCCTCGGACATGTCGCGGTCCGGTCCGTTCTCGGTGGCGAACAAATCCCCGTTCGGCGCAAATGCAAAATCAAACGAGTTGCGGGTGCCTTCGGCAAAAATGTATCCAGCGTCGCGCAGCGCATCCACGTCATTGGGCAGGAACAAATCGGAACCGTTGGCCGGCAGTCGGAAAATTTTCGCCGTTAATGCCACTTCCCTGGTGTTGGGAAAGACGCCTCCAACCGACTGCACCTCCCCATGGTCAGTGCGCGAACCGCTGTTGACGTAAACGTATTGGCCGTCGGGACTGGCAATGATGCCGTTGAAAACGTGATCGAAGGCCGTCTTGCTGCGCGGGTAGGGCTCCGTCTTGGCCAGCAATGACCACGTGCGTCCCCCGCTGCCGTCCGGCACGCCCTTCATGATTCGCGCGAAGGTGCTGTTGTCGCTGTTCGTCGAGTCGTCGCCAACGATGTAAATCGTCCCGTCGGAACCGATCGCCATGCCTTGAGCGCTGTCCGTGATGCCGTGGTCGGCTGAACTGTAAACTCTGGCGCTCGTCGACGTGCCGCTGCCCGGCTTCAAGCTGATCTGGTAGATGTCGCCATTGTATTTCAGATAGTAGAGCTGATCGTTCCGCGGATCCTTTGCGATGCGAATGGAGTCTGCGCCGCTGCTGTTCGTCGTCGTCATAATGAGACGGATTACAAGATTCGTATTGATGGCAATGGGCGCGGTTTGAACGCCCTGGACGCCCAAAAGGAACAGCACGGACACCGTGACCACACGAAGAGCGGGTGTAAGACGCGTTGGCATAGAACTGCAATGATTACAAGCCGGCTCCGACCGGGTCAAGCTGGATATCCGTACGGTAGTGCCTTAATTGCCTTAATTTCAAATCTAAACTGTAACGGCGCTCTATGAGAGCCGTTTTCGGCGGTCACAGACCGCCGCTACAACCAAATTAAGGCACTCCCATCCGTACGAGTGTCGTAATCTGCTTAAGGTGGGTGCGCCGCTGCCGCGGCGCACGGCGGTGCCGCAGCACCGCCGCCACCACTACGATCGGTACGCAATCAGTGTCACCGCGCCATTCGCCGCGCTCGCGGTCACTGAGCTGAATCGAACGCCCGCCTTGCCGTCGTTCACCGGTTTCTGAACGACACTGAGAGTGCCTTGCCTATTGCCGGACGGATGCTATAACCGCGGGCATCATGAGTGCAGAAAAGCTCCAGGGAAAGGTCGCTGTCATTACCGGCGCCAGCAAAGGACTCGGCAAAGCGATGGCGCTCGCCCTGGCCGAAGCCGGCGTCAAACTCGCGCTGGTCTCGCGTAATCTGGATCAATTGAGAGAAACCGCCGCCGCGGCCCGCAAGCTCGGAACCGATGCCGAGGCTTTCCAGGCTGACGTGACGGACGAGCAGCAAGTACGCCGGCTGGAAACAGGCATCATTCAAAAATTCGGCGGGCTGCAGATCCTGATCAACAACGCCGGCATGAACCTCCGAAAACCAGTCACTGATTTCGCCCTCGAGGAGTGGCGTCAGGTGATGGACACCAATGTCACCAGCGTCTTTCTCATGTGCCGTTCCTTCATTCCTCATATCAAAGGGCAAGGCTACGGTCGGATCATCAACCTGACTTCGATCATGAGCCACGTTGCCCTCGCCGGGCGCACCGCTTATTGCGCCAGCAAGACCGGCCTGCTCGGCTTCACCCGGGCGCTGGCGCTGGAACTGGCTCCCGAAAAAATCACCGCCAATGGCATCAGTCCCGGCCCGTTCGCCACCGAACTGAACGCGCCCATCCTCGAAAACGCGGAACTGAACCGGCAATTCGTCTCCAAAATTCCACTGGGCCGCTGGGGCCAGCCGGAAGAGGTCGGACGCCTCGCCGTTTANNNNATTTTATCACCGGCACTGATTTCGTGATCGACGGCGGATGGACCGCCCAGTGATCTGCGTGGAACCGGCTTTTGGTAGTGTCCCTGATTGGGTGGCCGCGGTGCTGCGGCACCGCCGTGCGCCGCGGCAGCGGCGCACCCACCTTAAGCAGATTAGGACACTACCCGGCTTTTCTTGACCTCGCCCCGCTGCAGGCGGAGTATTTGCCCCCGTGTTGCTTCTGAAAAAGTTTGAGACTCGAAACTCAGACCTTGCTCACAGAACGGGATTCTTGGATTCCATGCCCCGGATTTTATGTGCCTTGATTCTGTTCGCCGTCGTCGCGGCCGTCCCTGCTGCGACCGGCGTGGCGCAGCCGGCTGATAACGCCGCTCGCGCCCGAAAATTCATTGCCGAACACGAGGCCAGGATCCGGCCGTTGGAAAAACAGGTCAATTTGACCTGGTGGAACGCGAATGTGTCCGGGAAGGACCAGGACTTCAAAGCCAAGGAAGAAGCGCAGAACAGACTGGACGAGACGCTGGCAGGCCAGGAACGATTTGCGGAACTCAAGGAAATCAAAGAAAGCAACCTCCGCGACCGCCTGTTGGCGCGCCAGATCGACGTGCTCTATCTCATGTACCTCGAAAAGCAGGTCGAGCCGGCCCTCTTGAGGAAGATCACCGCCAGGGCAAACGCCATCGAGCAAGCCTTCAACGTCTTCCGGGCGAAAGTGAATGACAAAGAGATGACCGACAGCGAGGTGCGCAAAGTCTTGAAGGAATCCAGGGACTCGGCGCAACGAAAAGCGGTGTGGGAAGCCAGCAAGGCCGTGGGCGGTCTGGTGGAGAAGGACCTGAAGGAGTTGGTCGGATTGCGCAACCAGGCAGCGCGCAAGCTTGGATTCAGGGATTATCACGTAATGCAGCTTTACCTGAACGAGCAAACGCAGGACCAGGTGCTCGCGCTGTTCGATCAGCTCGACGAGTTGACCCGCGAGCCCTTCCAGCGCGCCAAATCAGAAATCGACGCCAGACTGGCGCAACATTGCGGCGTCGCCGTGGATGAGCTGCGGCCCTGGCATTATCACGACCCCTTCTTCCAGGAACCGCCGGCTGTTTTCGGGACCGACCTGGACGCGGTATACGCCAGGGTGGACATCCTGAAACTGTCCAAGGATTACTACGCGGGCATGGGTCTGCCGATTGATGACGTGATCGCCCGCAGCGATCTCTACGAAAAGCCGGGTAAAAGTCCGCATGCATTCTGCACCGACATTGATCGCGAGGGCGACGTCCGGGTCCTGGCCAACATTGTGCCCAACGAATACTGGATGGGCACGATGCTCCACGAACTGGGGCACTCCGTTTACAGCAGCAAGAATATTCCTCGCCGCGTGCCGTACGTGTTGCGCACCGAGGCGCACATCCTCACCACCGAAGGCGTGGCCATGATGTTCGAGCGGGCCGCCAAAAGCGCCGATTGGCTCCAAAAGATGGGCGTGATCGTTCCCGATCCGAAAGGCTTCAACGAAGCCGGATCAAAAATGTTGCGAAACCAACTGCTTATCTTCTCCCGCTGGTGCCAGGTGATGCTGCGTTTCGAGAAGGAGCTTTACGCAAATCCCGATCAGGACCTCAACAAGCTCTGGTGGGAGCTGGTGGAGAAATACCAGAGCGTGAAACGACCCGACCTGCGCAACGCACCCGACTACGCCAGCAAGATTCACATCGTCGTTTCCCCGGCCTATTATCATAATTACATGATGGGACAATTGTTCGCCTCGCAGGTCCACCACGCCATTGCCCGACAGGTGCTGAAGACCTCGTCCCGCAAAGCCCTCTACGCGCGCCACACCGGTGTGGGAGAGTTCATGAAGCGGCGAGTGTTCGCTCCGGGCAGGACCCTGACCTGGAACGCGCTGACAAAATTCGCTACCGGCGAGGAATTGAATCCCAAGGCGTTTGCTGAGGATTTTCGCGGCCAATGAGTTTGCTGTGCCGCGTTTGGGCACGCGGCTTTACCGATTACTCTGCGCTCTTCGCGTCCCGGCGGTTTCATTTTCCACCGCAGAGGCGCGAAGATCGCACAGAGGATTTACGGTCGGCGCGTTCTCTGAACGGGGACCGCGCCGCGCCGCCGCTGTCTGCAAAGCTACCAACCCGCCGCTCTGCCTTCGACACGCGGGTCGTGCGCGCCGACAAATCCAGGTCCGTTTGGATTGACGCCGACCGCCTGGGCCGCGCCGAGTGAATCCACCACCTTCAGTTTGTGGCCGCGCTCTTCCAGTTCGCGCAGCACCTTTTCGCCGATACGCTTTCCGGTGACATTCCAAAGTCAATCGTGTTGATGATCGCCAGCACGGTCTGACTGATAATGGTCGGACCTCCGGCGGCGCCCACGGACAGAATCGGTCTGCCGTCCTTCAACACAATCGTCGGACTCATGCTCGAGAGCGGGCGTTTGCCGGGTGCGATGGCATTGGCCTCCGCCCCCACAAGCCCGAAATAATTCGTGGCGCCGGGTTGGGCGGAGAAGTCGTCCATTTGGTTGTTCAACACCACGCCGGTGTCGGGCACCACGATTTTGCAGCCGAACGACGTGTTGACCGTCGCCGTGCAGGCGACCCAGTTTCCTGCCGCGTCGGCAGTCGAAAAATGCGTCGTGTGCTTCTCAAAAACGTCCTCGTCAGCGCGGTCCGGGGTTCCGTGCTCTGCCCCCGGCAGGACGCGATCCAACCGGATCTGTGCGGCCAGTCGCGCCGCGTAATCTTTCGAGACAAGGCCACGCGGAACTTTGGCGAAATCCGGGTCGCCGAGCCAATACGCGCGGTCGGCGAATGCCAGTTTCATCGCTTCGCTCACCACGTGAACGAAATCCGCTGAGTTCGCGCCCATCTTCTTCAGGTCGAAAC
>QHPW01000008.1:0-1508 GCA_003219675.1 Verrucomicrobiota bacterium | reverse complement strand
TGAGTTCGCGCCCATCTTCTTCAGGTCGAACCGTTCCAGGAAGCTCAGGATTTGTGCGACATGCACCCCGCCCGAACTCGGCAGCGGAAAGCCGACGATTTGACAGCTGCGGTAAGTCGTGATGACTGGTTGACGGAGTTTGATGTGATAGTTGCGAAAATCTTCCAGTGTCAGCAGACCGCGGTTCTTGTTCATCCAATCGGCGGTGGTTTGAGCAAACGCGCCGCGATAAAACCAGCCGCTCCCGTGGTCCGCGATCGCTCGACAGGTCTTCGCCAGATCAGGCAGACGCAGGATTTCACCCGCCTTCCACGGTTCACCGTCAGGTTTCAGAAATGCCGCCCGCGAGGCTTCGAACCTCTGCAGTTCCCTCGCGCTGGCCGCCAACCGCTCGGCGTAGTGACGATTGATGACAAAACCGTCCTCGGCGATTCGCGCGGCGGGCAGCAGCAAGTCTTTGAGCGAAAGTTTCCCGTAGCGGCGCACCGCATGGTCGTAAGCCGCCAATGCTCCGGGCACACCCGCAGCCAGCGGTCCGGTCAGGCTCAGTTCCGGAACCGCCTTGCCATTCCGCACAAACATGTCGCGCGTCGCAGCCGCGGGTGCAGTCTCGCGTCCGTCAACCACAACCCAGGTCCCTCCGGCCGGTCGGATCAGCATGAAACAACCTCCGCCGATGCCGGAGTTGTGGCCGTCCACGACCCCAAGGGTCAGCGCCGCGGCCACCGCGGCATCAATCGCGTTGCCTCCCTTTTTGAAAGCAGCCACGGCAGCATCGGTCGCCAGCGGGTGGACCGTCGCCACCATGCCGCGCTCGCCGTGCGCCAGTTCGCCGCCGGCGTGAAGGAGCGAACCGCCAAGCAGCGCCACCGCCGGCAGCGCTCGCGCCTGAAGGGACAACCAGCTTCTCATTCGATCAACACAGTCATTCGGATCTTTGAGGACCGACCGACCGCAGATCAGCGAAGCCGGACTTCTTCTTCGCTTGTTTCCACAAGTTCTCCAGGTGTTCGACCCGTTCCGTCGTCGGCGGGTGGCCGCTCAGAATCTGCGGCGACGATGCTTCCAACCTTCGCGTGAAACGATCGGCCATCATTTTGCGCAGGAAATCGGCCAGGCCGCGCGGATCTATATCCGCCGCCTGGAGATAATGCCAGCCCACCTCGTCCGCCTCGCGTTCAAGATCGCGCGAAAAACTCTGCCGGATGAGCAGTTGCGAGCCGCTGCTGATGACCGAAACAAATCCTTGCCTGTCGCTGACGAAGATTTTCAAAACGTAATACGGCCCTGCGGTGGTGATGATTTTGCGCAGCCCATGTCGCTTCGTGACATGGGCGATCTCGTGGGCGAGCACGCCGGCGATTTCTTCGGGCCGATCCGCAACCCGGAACAGGCCCGTGGTGACCAGGATTCTTCCGCCCGGCAGGGCGACCGCGTTCGGGATGGGTGTGTCGATGATTTGCGGTTTGAATTTGTATTTGTTGTTCGGCAATGCCTGGGCCAGACGG
>QHPW01000509.1:3203-4327 GCA_003219675.1 Verrucomicrobiota bacterium | reverse complement strand
TTTTGAAGGAGATACTGGCGCAATTCAGCGGGCGATGGTGCCGGCTGCCGGGTGGCCAGCAGATAAGCGACCAGCCGTTTCTCGCCGGGCTGGTCTTCGCGTGCGATGACTACGGCCTCCTTCGCCGCCGGATGCTGGCTCAGCACGGTTTCAGTCTCCTCCAGTTCGATGCGGAAGCCGCGGATTTTCACCTGGCGGTCGATGCGCCCGAGAAATTCGATGGTGCCGTCCGACAACCAGCGCGCGCGGTCGCCGGTGCGGTACAAGCGCGCGCCCGGCTCGTCGCTGATGGGATGCGAGACAAATTTCTCCGCCGTCAACTCCGGGCGGTTCAGATAACTCCGTGCCAACCCATCGCCGCCGGCGTACAATTCGCCGGGAATCCCGATCGGCACCGGCTGCAAATGCTCGTCGAGGATGTAAACCTGCGTGTTGGCGATGGGCCGGCCGATGGGAATGGAACGATTCGCCGGCAATGGGGAGCTGATTCGATGGCAGCAGGTGAAAGTCGTGTTCTCCGTCGGCCCGTAACCGTTGATCAATCGCGTGCCGTTCAGATTGTCCAGCGCGCGCGCGACATGCGGCGCCGACAAAACATCTCCGCCAGCCAGAAGCTGGCGAACATTTTTGAGGCTGGCGGGCTGTTCGTCGATCATTTGGTGGAACAGTCCGGCCGTCAACCAGAGGGTCGTGATCCCATGGCGCTGAATCGCTTCGCCCAACTCAGCCAGCGACGGCGTGCCCGGCGGGAACACCACGAGCCGCGCGCCGTTCAGCAGGGGTCCCCAGATTTCCAGCGTCGAGGCGTCAAACGCGACAGGCGCCAATTGGAGAAACACTTCGTCGGCATCGAAACGCGCAAAATCGGTCTGCTTGACCAACCGCACCACGCCACGATGAGTCACACAAACGCCTTTGGGTCTGCCCGTGGAGCCCGAAGTATAGCTCACATAGGCCAGGTGGTCCGCCGTTACTCCTTGTAGCGGGCCGACCGTGCCAGCACCGGCGATGGTTTCCCAGCCGCTGTCCAGGCAGGCCAGGAAGGGGACGGGACGTCCAGGGCCCGATTGCAGCGAGCGGATCAGCTCGTCCGCATCAACTCGCAATTTTTCCTGGGTCAACAG
>QHPW01000509.1:0-3145 GCA_003219675.1 Verrucomicrobiota bacterium | reverse complement strand
GCAATGCAACGATCAGCTCCAACGACCGCTCCATGCAAATGCCGACCAGCACGTCCGGTCCCACGCCCCGCTCCCGAAGGAAACCCGCCAGCTGGTTGGCCCGGGCGTCGAGTTCGCGATAAGTCAACAGCCGCCCTCCGAACTGCACCGCGATGGCCTCTGGCGTCTTTGCAGCCTCCGCTTCGAACAGTTGCGGAATCGTGCTGTTCCTGGGATAAGCCGTGCGGGTGACGTTCCACTCGACGAGGAGTTGGTGGCGTTCGGCAGGCTGCAACAGGGGCAGTTCGGAGAGGTTTTGCTCCGGATTGGCGGCAATTCCTTCCGATAAAGTCTGAAAATGGCCGAGCATTCGCGCGATGGTGTCACGCTCAAACAGGTCGGTGTTGTATTCCATCGCGGCACGCAGCCCCTGGGGTGTCTCGGTCATCGACAGGGTCAAATCGAATTTGGCGGAGCCGGTGTCCAGGTCCATCGATTCCAGCTTCAACCCTGACAGGTGCGCAGGCGTCGCGGGTGTGCTCTGGAACACAAACATGACCTGGAAAAAAGGATTGCGGCTCAGGCTCCGCTCGGGTTGCAGCTCCTCCACCAGTTTTTCGAAGGGCAAATCCTGATGAGCAAACGCTCCCAGCACGGTTTCACGCACCCGCCGGAGCAGTTCGCGAAATGTCGGATTCCGCGTCAGGTCGCCCCGGAAGACCAGTGTGTTGACGAAGAAGCCAATCAGCTTCTCCAACTCCAACGTGTTTCGTCCCGCGACCCCGGAGCCGACGAGGATGTCTTTGCGCCCGGTATACCGGTGCAACAGAGTCTGGAAGACGGCCAGCAGCAACATGAACAGGGTGACTCCCTCCTGTCGGCTTAAATTCCTGAGCGCCTGCGTCAGCGTCGGCGGCAGCTGCAATGTCTGGGTCGCTCCGCGCAGGGTTTGAGCCGCCGGACGCGGGTGGTCCGTGGGCAACTCCAGCACCGGCGAGCTTCCGCTTAAATGTTTTTTCCAGTAAACCAGTTCCTTCTGAAGGGTTGCCTCCTTGAGCCGTTCCCGTTCCCAAAGAGCAAAATCGCCGTATTGGATCGGCAGTTCAGGCAGCGCGGCGGGTTTTCCTGCGGAAAAGGATTGGTAAAACGCCGCCAGTTCGCCGAAGAAGACGCCGAGCGACCAGCCATCGGACACGATGTGGTGCATCGTGATCAGCAGCACGTGCTCATTTGCTTCCAGCCGGACCAACATCGGGCGCAGCAGCAAATCGCGCGACAGGTCGAAGGGTTTTCGCGCCTCTTCCTGAAGCACGCGCCGCAGTTCCTCATCGCGCCGGGCTCCGGGCGTTGGGCTCAGGTCGGTCACCGACAATTCCGGCGTCCGCTTTTCGGCGATCAGCTGCACGGGATTTCCTTCAATCGCCACAAAATTGGTCCTCAGGACTTCGTGGCGGCGGATGATTTCGCCGAGGCTCCGTTCCAGGGCAGGGAGGTTGAGGGTGCCGGACAATCGCATCGCCTGGCAAAGGTTATAAACCGGATTTCCCGGCTCCAGCTGGTCGAGAAACCACAGGCGTTGCTGGGCGCAGGAGAGCGGAATATTTTCCTGTTGCGCGCGGCGTGGGATTGCCGGACGCCCCTGTCTGTTCGCCGCGGCATTCCGGGCCACCTGCAGCCGTTTTTCCAGCAGCGCTTTCTGGGAATCGGACAGCTCCGGTCGCGGCAAGGTGATATCGTTTCGAACTGTCATGGCCGCTCCTTCGCAAGCAGCTCGGCGTTTCCGGCCAGTCGTTCGGCTTCCTCGTCGGACAACTCCCTGATTTCCCGAACGAGCATATCTTCGATCCCTGCCGCCAGTTCCGCGATCGTCGGCGTTTCGAAGAACAGGCGCAGCGACAGTTCCACACGGAAAGCCTCGCGCACGCGCGAAAGCACCTGCGTGACCAGCAAGGAATGCCCGCCCAACTCGAAGAAGTTGTCGTGAAGGCCCGCCTGGCTCAGTCCGAGCACCTCACTCCAGATTTCCGCCAGCACTTCCTCGGTGGTCGTGCGCGGAGCGGTGTAGGTTTGCTCCAAATCGGGCCGGCTTTGGCTCGGCGCGGGCAATGCCTTGCGGTCCACTTTGCCGTTCGGGGTCAAGGGCAGTTTCTCGAGCGACACAAAGGCCGATGGCACCATGTAGTCGGGCAATTTCTTCTTCAGGAACTCGCGGAGCTCGCTGAGGTTGAGCGCGGAATCCGGCCTGGTCACGAGATAAGCCACAAGCCGTCTTTCACCCGTCGTTTCCTGCCGGGCGACCACGACACTCTCACTCATGGCCGGGTGTTGGCCCAACACCGACTCGACTTCGCCGAGTTCGATTCGGAACCCGCGGATCTTGACCTGATGATCCCGCCGGCCGAGGAACTCGAGGTTGCCGTCCGGGAGAAAGCGCGCCAGGTCGCCGGTCTGATACAGACGCGCTTCGGACCGTTCACTGAAGGGATTGGGAATGAACTTTTCCGCGGTCAGTTCAGGGCGATTCAAATAACCGCGGGCCAATCCGTCGCCGCTGAGGCACAACTCACCCGGCACTCCGACCGGCGCGGGCTGCAAGTGGCGGTCCAAAACGTAAACCTGCGTGTTGGCGATCGGCCGGCCGATGGTCGCGGGTCCGTTGGGACTTCGCAGGGCAAACGTCGAGTAAGTGGTGTCCTCGGACGGGCCATAAAGGTCATGGACCTTCTGGATCCCGGGAAGTTGATAGAGTTGTTGTACCAGTCGTGTGGAAAGCGGTTCGCCCGCCAGATTGACTGTTCGCACGGATTCGGGCACGCCTCCCACCCTCAACAACTCCGTGATGGCCGAGGGAACGGTGTTGATCAAAGTGACTTCGCGGCGCGCGGGCAGCTCCGGTAACTGCAGCGCGTTGTCGGCGAGGATGACCGTTCCGCCCCAGCTCAGGGGAACGAACAACTCGAACACGGACAAATCAAAGCAGATCGACGTGGACGCGAGCACGCCGGCCAGGTCCTCGCGCGTAAAGATACTTTTTGCCCAATGGATGAACGCGACCGCGCTGCGATGCTCGATGGCGACGCCCTTGGCCCTGCCGGTGGAGCCGGAAGTGTAAATCACGTAAGCGAGGTTTTTGGCGGTCGCTCCAGATCGCCGATTCGCCTCAGGG
>QHPW01000144.1 GCA_003219675.1 Verrucomicrobiota bacterium | reverse complement strand
GCTGATGCTCTTCGGTTGGTATGACGGGTGGAACAATTCGTTCAACAAAGGTTACGAACAGTTTTCAGTCGGACCCGGAGTCAGCGTGCTCGGCATTCTGCTGTTCATCACGGCGATGCTTTATGTGCCGATGGCGCAGGCGCGGCAGGCCGTCACCGGCAACTGGCGCTGCTTCTACCAATTCCGCCTCATCTGGACGCTGGTGCGTCGCCGCTGGCTCGCGTGCTTCGGCCTGGCGACGCTTTACTCGTTCTGCTCTGTCCCGATCATGATTCTGAGTTCGGTCGTCATGTTTCTCCCCAACATCAATCCGAAACTGGCGGACCTGACGCCGGCAGAAACGATTCAGTTTTTGAATCGTTACTTTTTCTGGTCGGCGTTATTTGTGTTCCCTGCGTTTGTGGCGCTGCGGCTCGTGGCTGCGCGCATCTACGGATCAACTCTGTTGAAAGCGATTCAGACCGGCGCGATTACCCAGGACGCGCTGGTCGAAAGCGAATGGCGCGCGCTGCACCGGCTCAACCTGATACAGGTCGAGCCGCCGCGCTTACGCCATCCGGTCTGGCGAATCGTCACCTGGGCCGGCACCCGGGCGGGCCGTGGGACGTTCGGTTTTCTTACCGGACTGGTTTGGTTCTTCTTCCTGGCGCAGCTCTATATCGCGCAATTTTTCAACTATCGCGGCGCCACAGTCTGGCTGAATCAAACTCTCGTGCAATTGCCGTGGTTCCATCATCTGCTCGCCACGATCGGAAACCCTTGGGGCGATTTCTTTGTCGCCGCCGCCGTCGTTTTCGTTGCCTGGCGGTTGAAACGCTTCGTGATCCGGCTCAAAGCGTTTCGCCAGCATTGAGTCGCAGAAGCGTAGCCGCCGGCGTGAGTCGGCGCTAACCCTCTGCCTTGAACGCACACAAAGTGCGCCGACTCACGTCGGCGGCTACGAGGGTTCATATGGGGAGGGTGGCTTTAGCCGGGTAAGGCGAGCAACACGAACTTCCCACCGTGTTGCCGATCGGGAAATTAATTCTGACAACCACTCTAACCGATCTTCTTCCTGAACCGCAGCGCGCACAGCGCGAACAGCGCCAGGCCCATTCCCGTCAGGATTGCCAGATGTTGCCAGAAATCCGCGAGACTCGCGCCACGCAGGATGACCGCCCGCGCCAGTTCGATGAAATAGGTCGTCGGCAGCACCGCGCCGATGGCGTAAAAAATCCACGGCATGGTTTCGCGCGGGAAAATGAAGCCGGAAAAAAACACCGACGGCATGATGAAGATCATGGTCATTTGCAGCGCCTGGATCTGGTTTTGGGCGCGCGTCGAAACCAGCAGCCCCAGGCTCAGCAGGCAAAAGATGTAAACGACGATGGCCGCGAACAACGCGGTCAGGCTGCCGGCGATGGGCACATGAAACAACCGGTTCATGATCGCGATAAGAATGGTCGCCATCACCATGCCGATGCACAGATACGGCACCAGCTTGCCCAGCATTAGGCCCCAGCGCGACAGCGGGCTGACCAACAATTGTTCCAGCGTGCCGCGTTCGCGCTCGCGCACCAGCGACATCGCCGTGGCAAACGTCGTCGCGATTTGCAGCACCACGCCGATGACGCCCGGCACAAAAAAATTCGGACTGCGCATCGCCGGGTTGTAGAGAATTTGCGGACGCACTTCGACGGGCAATTCGCGCCGGCCGGTTTCACCGAGCAAACGAAAGACCGATTCGCGAAACGACACACCCAGCGCCGTGTTCAGGGCGGACGAGGCGATGGTGGAACTGGAGCCGTCTATCAACACCTGCACCTGGGCGTTGCGGCCGGCGTGCAGGTCGCGGGTGAAGTTCGGCGGGATTTGAAGCCCGATGTAAGCTTTTCCCTGACGAATTGCCGCCGCCATTTCATCCACGCTCTGCACTTCGCCGACGACGCGGAACGTCTGCGTGTTGACGAAGCGGTCGATGATTTGCCGGCTCTCCACCGTGCGGTCCTCGTTCAGCACCACCATGGCCATGTGTTTCACGTCGTTGTCGAGCGCGTAGCCGAAGGCGATCATTTCGATGAGCGGCGGGAAAAACATGAAAAACAAAGTCAGCGGATCGCGCAGCACCACGAGGAATTCCTTGTAAAGAATGGCGTGGAAGCCGCGAAAGGGTCCGGTCATGGCCCGCCTCCTTTAATCCCAAGGTTGTAGCCGCAAGCTTCAGCTTGCGCCTCGAAACTCCTGTCCACGCGTCTCCGTAACCTCCGCCGCCGGCGCAACCTGAAGGTTGCGGCTACAGCGCCGCGTGGTGTGATTGCGCGCTGCCTCAATTTTTTCCTCCGCTGTTGTCGTTTTTGGTCAACGCCACAAAGACGTCTTCCAACGAGGGCGCGATCGGCCGAATGTCGGTCTGATGGATGCCGACCCCGTCGAGCCGCCCGCGAATGAGCTGCTCGGACACGGAATCCTCCACGAGCAGGTGCATCGACTGGCCAAACACGGTGGCCGCCCGGACGCCCGGCAGTTGGCGCACGGCCTGCAGGCCCACGGTGACGTGGTCGCAAGTCACATCCAGACGTTTGGTCCCGAGTGGATTCACTATGGGCAACTGTTTCAAGTCGTCCGGCTCACCGCACACGACGAGCTTCGACATGTGGATATAGCCGACGTGTGAACATCGCTCGGCTTCGTCCATGTAATGTGTCGTGACGAACAGGGTCATCCCCATGCTGGAGAATTTGAAGAGCAGGTCCCACAACTCGCGTCGCGCCACCGGATCGATGCCCGCCGTCGGTTCGTCTAGGAACAGAACGCTTGGTTTGTGCACCAGCGCGCAGGCCATTGCCAGCCGCTGCCGCCAGCCGCCCGACAGCAACGCCGCGCGACGATAAAGATAAGGCTCGAGATGCGCCAGCGCGACCAGTTCATCGCGCCGCTGCAGCAGCGCCACGCCGCGCAACCCGTAGAGCCGTCCATAACACATCAGGTTTTCGTGCACCGTCAGTTCGTCATAAAGGGAAAATTTCTGCGACATGTAGCCGATGAGTGATTTGATGCGGTCGGTTTCGCGCGCCACGTCGTGCCCGGAAATGGTCGCTCGGCCGTCGCTCGGCTCCAGCAAACCGCAGAGCATCCGGATGACGGTCGATTTGCCGGAACCGTTGGGACCGAGGAAACCGAAGATGGAGCCCTTGCTGACGGAGAACGAGACGTGATCGACCGCGGTGAAGTGGCCGAAGCGCTTGGTCAGGTTTTCACACGCGATCATGGAGTCAGCGGACCAATTGGAACAAAGTGCGCGTTTCTCCCCGTGAGTGAACCGATCCGGGCCACCAAACGCGAGCCTGAATCAATCGTCGAAATCCAGCTCCCGAAAGTCGCCCGGCTTCAACGAATTCACTGTGGCGGAGACTTTGTCCTGATGAGGATTTTCATCCTCGCTCA
>QHPW01000507.1 GCA_003219675.1 Verrucomicrobiota bacterium | reverse complement strand
TCAACAACAGGAGACTCAAGAAATGAACGAATATGAAAGTCTTAATCACACGAAATGGGAATGCAAATACCATGTGGTGTTCATCCCGAAGTATCGGCGCAAGGCGCTCTACGGCTCGCTGCGCAAGCACCTGGGCAGCCTGTTGCGAGAGTTGGCGCGGCACAAGGAATGCGAGATCGGGGAGGGGCACCTGATGGTCGATCATGTGCACATGCTGGTCTCGATTCCGCCGAAGTACTCGGTCTCGCAGGTGATCGGGTATATGAAAGGCAAGAGCGCCATCCATATTGCGCGGACCTATGGAGGGAAGCGAAGGAACTTCGTGGGCCACCACTTCTGGGCGCGGGGCTACTGGGTCTCGACCGTGGGACACAATGAGGCCGCCGTGCGTCTCTACATCCGAGAGCAAGAGAAGGAAGACCAACGCCTGGATCAGTTGGGACTGTTCGCAGGCCAAAGCCGCTTTGAGCGGCTCCAGGATTAACCCGCTTTGAGCGGTTCACAATTTCAAGCCTCCGGCTTTGCCGGAGGTCGCTGACTTCGCTTTCCGCGTAGTTCTTTCCATCAGCCAGAAAACATCCGGGTTGTTCGCTGAAGGGACGTTCAAAGGCAATCCTTGCCCCGGCCTGAGCGCGGGCATGGTCCGGGTGTCTCTCCATTTTTTTATCTCGGAATGGCCATCGACAAATGAAAGGCCTCCCGCCCGGTTATGATAACTGGCTGGAAAATCGACGATCACCCACTGGTTGGGTTTGTCCGGGTAGCCGAACATGCCCACCACGAACTCGCCGTCGTTAATGCTGTCTTCTCTTTCGTCCAGAAACAGCCAGGTCAGGCTGGGCCCCGGATCCGTGACATCGCTCATCTTCTTGTAAACTCGAAATCCGGAAGGCCCGAAAGCCGACGCGTCAGCGCCGTCAAACCAGGCGTTCATCGAAATACTGCGCACCCGAGGCACTGATTGCCCTTTGTAGGGACCCGAGGTGGGTTTGACTCTGGATTTGTCTGCCGGGCACTTCCAGATGCCGGCGCTGTTTCCGCAATACGGCCACAGGGGACTCTTCTTGACATCTCTTTCGATGTCCCAGTTGCTGGCATTGCCGCCGTTGAAATCCAGGTTGCCTTCGATCCAGTTATAGGGATTGCCCGGGGCCCAAGCCTTTGGGACTTTATCCTGGTTGTCATCGACGTAAAGTCTCCAGGCCAACATCATCTGCTTGCCATTGTTGAGGCACATGATCCCTTGCGCTTTGGTTTTGGCTTTGGCAAGGGCCGGCAACAGCAAACCCGCCAGAATGGCGATGATGGCAATGACCACCAACAATTCGATCAGGGTGAAACCATTTGTGCGGTGCGAACCCGCGTCGGTTTGCATATCGGTTTCGTGGCGAATGCCCAAAAGACTGGTTCGCACCTAGCATCCGCCAGAACAGCCCCGACATCAAGCAAACACCGCCGACCCAGAAAAACTTGATTTCATTCGCGGATTCTGCTGTTATGGCTGCGAAGGATCATGAAATCCACTATCCGTCTCGCTGTTCTTGTGGCCTCCAGCCAGCTCACCGTCTTTTGCCCAATCCTTGGCGCCGCGCCGCCCAATGACAATTTCGCGGATGCGCTGCCGATCGATCCGCTGCCGTATTCAATTACCGGGAATCTGCAGGGCGCGACACGTGAACCTAACGAGCCGCTGGGCCCTTATTCCGACGTGGGCACAGAGTCGCTGTGGTGGTCCTTTGCGCCAACGGAGTTGGGCGTTCTCACGGTGAGCGCGCAAGCGGACCTATGGCAGCCGCGGTGGGTGGCGTATCGCGGTTCGGTGTTGACCAACCTGGAATCGCTGGCCACAGCCGCTACCGTCCGGGTGCGGACTGATCCTGGACAGGTTTACCAGTTCCAGCTCGCGGCTGTGCTTGGCTCCGGATCCGAATTTGCCCTTGCCGCCTCGTTCACGCCCGCGCCTACCAATGACCTCTTCGCCCAACGCATCCACCTTGACGGCACCAACCATACCATCAGTGCGTGGTTCCTTGATGCCTCGGTCGAACCTGGCGAGCCGCTGGCCGATCCCGCGATCACCCGCACGCTTTGGTGGTCCTGGACGGCGCCGGCCGATGGCCGCGTGGTGGTGACGCCGGCGTCCACCATGGTTCCGCCGACCGGGAAGGCTTCGGTGGCATTCTACACCGGGCCAGCCGTGGATCAATTGACACCCCTCAGCGTCCGCGCTCCAAACACGTATGCGTACGGGCCATGGACGTTCGCGGCGACAGCCGGAACCGTTTATCATCTGCAACTCTGGCCGCAAGGGGACGGGCCTGAGCCGACGGGGTTCGACCTCGCTTTCACCACTTTTGGTCCGGCGCGAAACGACAACTTCACCCAGGCGACTGTCCTGGACTATGACCATCCGAGCACGATTGAATCGAACGTCGGCGCAACGCGTGAGCCAGGCGAGCCTTCGCAACGGCCGGGAGGCCCCAATAAGAGTATTTGGTGGCGTTGGACCGCGGCGTACAACAGCACCGGCGCCGCGGCACAAGTGGGTCTCGGGACCCTCACCAACGTGACGCTCGCTGTTTACCAGGGCGCGAGTATCAGCACACTTCGACTCGTCGGCAGCGGCACGGATATCGCCAGGTTCGATGCTCTCGCCACCGAAACGTATTACATCGCCGCAGAGACCGCCGCGAACGTGGACGGCGATATCGAGCTTTCCTGTTCCGGCGGCGCTCTCAATGGCGGGCATCGCGAAATTCCGGGAAATCTTGTGAAGAACCCCAGCTTCGAAGTGTTCATCACGTCGGATTGGATGGGAGGAAACGGCGGAAGACCACTCACGGTTGCTCCGGACGGGCAAAGTTATGCCTGGACCGGCGGCGAGGCTCTTTCACAGGATATTCCAACAACGCCCGGCCAGTCCTATCGCCTGCGCTTTGTCTATGCGAATGAAGATCACATGGACGACGCCACGTTGCTCTTGAAATTCGGAGACACGCAGATTGCCCTTCTCGATGTGCCGAGATTCCAATGGTGGCGTCCCGCCGAGTTCATCCTTACCGCGGCTGTGCCCGTGTCTCGATTGGAGTTTCTCGGCGATGGCGGGTTGGTGGACCTCGACCAGGTCAGCCTGTTGTGGTTGAACGATCCGCCGTCGATCGTAACTCCGCCGGTCGCCGCCACGGTCTATTCGGGTCGTCCGGCACTCTTCCAGGCGACGATCAGTGGAACCGAGCCGTTAAGCCTTCAATGGTACTTCAATGAAGCGCCCCTCGCGGGTGCCACTGAGGCGCTGCTTATTATCCCAGTGTCACCCCGGCGGACGCCGGCAGTTATTTCATCGTGGCGACAAACGCGTTCGGTGCGGTGACCAGCGCCCCGGTCTCATTAACCGTCGAGGCACCGGTCAGCCCGCAATTCGTGCTCCAGCCGCAAAGCGATCATGTTTATGCCGGACAGTACGTCGGCCTGCAGGTGGCCGCGGTTGGAACTCCGCCGCTCAACTATCAGTGGTTTCACGACGGCGTTGCCGTGCCGGGCGCGACTTCAGCCTCGCTGGTATTGCCGAATTTCTCCACCAATGATGCGGGCACTTACCTGGTAAAAGTCTCCAACGAGACCGAGTCTGCCACCAGCCTCGCCGCAACATTGACGCTCGCTGATGCCGCTCCCGCCCGTGGTGGATTGGTCCGTTTCGCAAATGTGTCAGAGGCGCCCGGATCACTGACCATCTTCGCCCCCGTTTTCGACGTGGATGGCCTGACACGGCTCAATGGACCAGACTTCGTAAGCCAGATGTACGCCGGTGTGACTCCGGAACAACTGCGACCCGTGGCACCACCGCGTGAATTCAGCTCGGGATTCTGGCAGCCGATGACCGTCGTATTGCCAAACGGCGCGCCGAACGCGACCGTTTTTGTCCAGGCGCGAGTGTGGGACCGTCGTTCTGGTGTCACCTATGAGACCGCGAGGGCGCTCGGCGGCAAATTCGGCCGGAGCGCATTGCTGCAGATTGTCGCTGGAGAACCCCACATGCCTCCCTTTCCGTTCGAGGGTGCCCCCTTGACCGGGTTGGTCAGCTTCCAGCTTCAGGCCGGGCTGCCGAATTTCACCACCGGCCTGCTTGAATTGACCGAACACCGCGACGACGGGACGCTGCTTTGGCAACTGAAGGGCGCGGCCGGTTTCCGATATCTGGTCGAACGCCAGACGGACGGAGCGAACTGGACTCCGTTTCAGGTGCTGACGAACGCGACCGGGATTGTTACTTTCACCGACACCAGCGCGGGAGACGCGAAAATGCAGCTTTACCGCGCGCGGATGCTCGATTGATGCCGCGGCTGTTTTCCGTCGCGTTCCCGGGGATCCCCCAGCCCAGGATTGACCCTGAACCGTAGCCGACGACCTGGGTGGCGCTGACCATGCGAGAGTGCGTGGATTGATGTCCGCGGCTACAGGGTTCATGGGAAGCCTCCTTTCGCTTTTGCGCACGCATTGGGACCATGAACGGTGGGGCGAGACTCCGTCGAGCCCTGATCGCCCAACGACGGGAAAATTAGGGCTAGACGGGAGTCTCGCCCCCACCCGGTTCATAGGAAGCTTCCACGACCTCACAATCGCCCATCCGAACCATGAAGCACCCCCTCAACCGACCTCCGGCCACCCTCTCCCCATCGGATGGGGAGAGGGAAGGGGTGAGGGGCGGTTCATTGGTAGAGAACACCTCCAAAATTCGGATCGTGAATCGAAGCCATGAACCGGTCGGAATCCCCCTCAACCGCCCTCCGGGCACCTTCTCCCCCCACCGGGGGAGAAGGACAGGATGAGGGGGGATACGGTTCATGGGCATTTCTGTTCCGTGCTGGACAGGGGGAATCCCGTTTGACTGAATCTGTTTTGTTACCTTTGCGGATCGGTGCCGATTATATTCAAGAAGATGAACGGAACTGATCTATTGGCGGCCTTCAAAAACACCCGATCGGAAGGGGCGTTCTCCGAGCTGGTGCGCCGTTACACAAACCTGGTCTATTCAATCGCAAAACGGCGTCTGTCGAACGCCGCATTGGCGGAGGAGGTGA
>QHPW01000143.1:14723-26587 GCA_003219675.1 Verrucomicrobiota bacterium | reverse complement strand
GCGAACGTGCGGATCAATGACCGGCAAACACAAAGTGGCACAGGAAATCGTCGGGTGATTTTCATCGCCACCAGCGTTTCATTTCTCCCGCCGGGCTTCAAGACCGTTTCGCCGGAACAAAGCAGCCGCCCACGTCAGTCGGCGCTGATTGTTTGAGAGTGCGCGGACTGGCGTCCGCGGCTCCGGGGTTTATGGAGAGCGAACACCTCCCAAAACAGGACGTGATTTGAGGCCATGAACCGGGCCGCCGGCTGCAGAGTGGACAGGCTTCCAGCCTGTCAGCCCCGAACAGGCAAGATGCCTGTGCCACTTTCTGAGGTTCATGGAAAGCCCCGTTTCGTTTTTCGCATCCCTTGCGTCGTGATCGGCGGGGTGACCGCTGGCAACGCCCGCTAATCGACGTTCGGAATCCAAATCAGGTCCGGGTTGTTCGTGCGGCCTTTGTCGATCTTGAAGTCCCAATATTCGGTGTTGCGGAAACGTCCGGAGTGTCCGTCGAGGAAGGTGAACTGGGCGCCTTTGGTATGGAGATTGGTGTGGACGTTGTTTTGTTGAGCGACGGCGGCGCGCTTGCCGTTGTCGAACAGCCAGACCACCTGAGTGGGCTTGCCAATGGTCGAGTGCCGGACCGGCGCGTTGTTTGCGCCCGTCCCATTGACGTGTTCGTTGAGGCAGTAATGAAAGAGGTTGTTGCCGTTGCTACGATTGGTGTTGGCCGGACATATCCAGACCGACTTCTCCGGTGTGCTACTGGCGTTGGTGCGCCAGGGCAACTCGTTATAAGGCCTGATTCCGATGACCCGCGGCAGGTCGATGTACCAGCCCGAATTCACCGACAAACCGTTGGGCGATCCGTCGGGCGGCAGGAAGTCGTTGTTGTCCACCACGAAAAGCTGCGTGGCCAGGCCCCACTGTTTCAGATTGTTCAGGCAAGCAATGCCTTGCGCTTTGCTTTTGGCTTTGCTGAGCGCCGGCAACAAAAGACCGGCCAGAATCGCAATGATGGCGATGACCACGAGCAACTCGATCAAGGTGAAAGCCACCGTCCTTCTCATTCCGTTGTCCACTGCTGCGCAGGCTATCGCATTTGGGGCGCTTTGCCAAGACGCAATTATTCACCGCCGAACCCATTCAGATTCATTGCGTTGCGATCAGATAAAACCGGGTGGCAACCTCGCTGAGATTGGCATCGGTGAATTCTCCCTGGGTATCGGTGAACCTCAACCCGATGGCCAGGGGAGCGAACAGGCCGGAAACATTGTCGGCCTGCAAGACCGAATAGGTGCGAGCCGGGTCCGCGGTCCAATGCAAAGTGACCGAAGGCCCGGCCTCCGCCGTCACGCTCACCGTGATGACCGGTGGCGGCAGCGTCGCCGGTTCACTGAACCGACGGCCATCCGGCTGCGTGCCCGGCGAAACATAATTTGTGGAGATCGACGAGTGAGGCACGAATGCGCTGTTCAAGTCCGGAGAGCGCGTCAGCGAACCGTTGGTTGAAAGCATGTCCTGCGAGTAAACGACGCGTTCGACGATGTAACCGGAACTGTTGCGAACCACGATCATGTCGCCGTTGTTGTTCAGCGCCAGTCCGTTGGTGCTTTCCGTCGCTGCAAAACCTGGAACCGGGAGGTTGGGCAAGGAGCCCAAGAGTCTGCCACCGTAAACGACAACCGCGTTGGAGGACTGCACCGTGTCGCCGGCAAAGAACCGATGCCTCACGGTCGCCGCGTCGGAAACCGTCCACCCGTTCAAATCCAGGTCCGCTGCGGCGAGGTTGACCAATTCGATGTATTCATCCTCGGCGGTGATCCGATCGGGCGTGCCCGGGGTGTCGCGATGCAACGGGTTGTAGAACGGCGCGGCGGGATCCGTCGTCGGATTGGCGAGAAACTCGCTGAGATAAAACCGCTGTTCGTCAGGAGTCGGGACGTAAATGTTCCAGGCCGCCGCGTTGGTGCCCTGGTCGTTGATCGCCAACAGCACGAACGAATAGTTGGCTCCCTCATCGGCCGGTCCCGGCGTGAAGGTGAACGACGCCGACACGCTCATTCCGGTGGTTTCGCTGAAACTCCAGCTTGCGCCAGCGGGCAGGCCGTTTGTCTGCGGCTCCAGGGTCACCGGCCGCCCATCCACGCCGGTTGTCATTGTTTCGATGGCGATGGTTTCCGAAGGACGCAGCGCATACTCCGTGAGGTTCGTGCTGACCTCGGTGTCGCCCGCACGAGTCAGGTGCGACAGCGTGTTCGTGAATTTTACCGTCGGCAGGCGCGGTCCCACGATGTCGGAAAGGCTCGATGGCAGGAGCTGATAACCTGTGGTGCGCGGGTCCGAAACGGCAAATTGCGACAGCACGCCGTAAATGGTGACCGCGGTCGTCGGCTTTGGCTGGCCGATCAAGTCCGTCACCCGGGCGTCGATGCGCAAAGTGAAGGTTTCACCCGACTCATTGGTCATGGTGACGTTCGAGCCGGAGGTGAAGGTGCCTCCGGTGCTGAGGTCGAGAAACACGTTCGACACCACCAGGTAGCTTCCTTCATGCGGTTCAATCACGGCCGGGTCGTCTTGCCAACTGAACTCCAGCGGCATCGGCGCGGGCAATGGATTGCTGGAGCCGATCGCTTCGAACTTATGGGCCGGGTTCGACGCCGCAAGGTTCATCTCCAGCAGCCCGTTGAAATGGCCCAGCGGACCGGTGACGCGCACCCGGTCACCTTGCGCCGGCCGAATCGCAGCGCCGCCGCTCACAAACACGGCGATGCCGGCGGAGTCGTCCTGGAGATAGAACGACGCGTTGCCCGGCGTCGTCAGGTTCGTGTGCGTGGTGACAACCCCCTCCACCTGGAACAGCGTGGTCGTGTCTGTCGGCAGATAATTCACGTTGTCCAACAACGTGTGCAGGTAGGCGATGTTGGTCGTCACCGCCGCGGGCCGCGGCAGCACCGTCAACGTCGCGGGATCGCTGTTCGTCGAGCCGAGCGCGTTGCTGATGTTGACGGCGTAGGTCCCCGCCTTGTCGGCTGTGACAGCGCTCAAAGAAAGCTCCGCGTTCGTCGCGCCATCGAGGTCCGCGCCGTCGAACTGCCACTGATAACCGAGCGGCGGCGCGCCGGTCGCGCCCACGCTGAAAGCGACGCCCTGGCCTTCGGTCACCGTCTGGCTCGCCGGCTGCGAGGTGATGACGGGCGGTCCGTCACCAACGCCGCCGGCCAAATCGCCAAACGAAGTGCCGACCGCGAAATCATCCACCGTCAGCGTCCCCATCCCGTTCCCGGCGCTCAGCGACTGACGGAAAGCAAATGATGCAACGTTCAATGCCGCGGCGGTGTCCGTGGACACCATGTTTGCGTCGCTTTCCGAAGCGGGGTTGAGCCAAAGCGTGCCGGCGCTGTCGCTGGTGGACAGCTTTACGACCACGACGTAATCCGTGTTCAGGCTGAGGTCGTTTGGAAATGTTGCCGGTGTATTCGCGGCCGCGGAAATGCCGAGCCTGAAAAAGCCCGGGGCCGCGCCATTGGTTGTGGCGAAAATCCTGCAACGAAAGCCGCTCGTCGTGGTGTCCTTGAAATGCGCAAAGTAAGCGCCCGCGCCGGACGGCAATGCGCTGAAGTCCACCGTGAAACGCGCGTAGAGGTTCGTACCGCTGGTCGGACCGTAAGGTTGGCCCTCGAGCGGCGCGTTCACGTCTTCGCTTTCGGTCTGCGTCAGGTTTATTTTTCCGGCGATGACGTCCATCTGGCCCGCGGTGCCGCTGTGGGTGCTCCACTTTCCGTTGGAGACCGTGATCAACGGCCCGTCCGGATAGGAGAACGAGTCCGACAGGATCACACCGGCGGAAGCGCACAGCGGAACGATCGTGATCAACCGGATGGCGAGGAGAGCGTTCTTCATAAATCAAGGGTTCTGATTGCGATACGGCGGGTTCCAGATGACCTCCGGCAACAGCGCCTCGTAAGTCCCGGCGCCATTGGTCAGAGCGTTGCGCTTGAAAAACGCCGCATGGCCATCGAGAAAGTTGAGCATGCCGCCGGTCTGGTTGTGGCGCGCGGGGAAGGACCGCCATCGCGCCGCCGGGTTCACCGAATAAAACGAATTGTTCAACCCTTCGGCGGAACTGAACACCGCGTCGAGCAGCAGCACCGTGGCGGAGGGTTTGGCGATGTTTGCCAGTCTCGGCATGCCCGGGTAATTGAGGTTGGCGTCGGCCGTCTCCTTCTTCAGGTCGATATTCATCACGTAACTAAAGAAACCGTAGCGGCCGCCACCGTTGAGGGATTGCAACTCCGGCACGCTCATCTTCGCGCTCGGACAATGCCAGATTCGTCCCTTCCTTCCAGGAAAAGGCAGATTCTCAACATTGTCCTGATAAACCGCGGTGGGTCGCGTCCAGTAGTTGGATAACGGATGGTCGCCCATCAAGCCGGGCAGCAGATTGAACCACGCCGCCGGATCGGCCGGCGAGCCCGACGGCGCGGGCGCACCGGGATAAAGACCGTCGGCTCCCATGCCGTCGCGCGGAATGCCGTCGTTAAAATCGGTGGCGTAAATCTGCATGGCCAGGCCCCACTGGCGCAAGTTCGACAGGCATTGCGTGGTTCTGGCCTTGTCCTTGGCCCGGGACAGCGCCGGCAACAACAGTCCCGCGAGGATCGCGATGATGGCAATCACGACCAGCAGCTCGATGAGCGTAAATGCCATCGTTGGCATGGCCGGCCGATTCAAGTCAGGTCTCACTTCCCTTATTCCTCGCCTTCCTCCATCAGCGCCGCAAAACGCAGGCCGCGCGTGCTGACTCGCAAATCAGGAAAGTCAAACTGCTCCATCAACGCCTCGTAAACCGGCACGCCGGTTAGAATCACGTCGGCGCGGTCCTCCGGCAGGCCGACGATTCCCTTCCGCTCCGCCAGCGGCAGGCTCCACAAACGCTCGCGTTGCCGGCGGACTTGCTCGCGGCTCAATCGCAACGCCTCGATCCGGTCGCGGTCGAACTTTTGCAGGCCCAGCTCGATTCGCGCCATAATGCTGGTCGTGCCGCCGGTGCCAACCAGTTGCACCGCGCGCGAGGCAAAGCTCCTCAGCTCGGACTCGATGGCCGGTCGCACTTGTTGATCCAAAAAATTCCGCACCGTGGCGCGGCATCGTTCCCACTCGGCGGCCGATGGCGGGTCCGCGCGCGGAAGTTGTTCCATCAACCGCACGGTTCCGAGTGGAAAGCTGCGGCGGAACTGCTGATGGTCGCCTTCGCCCAGGATGAATTCCGTGCTGCCGCCGCCGACATCGACGATCAGCAGAGGTTGGCCGGCGAAGACCGGGTCGGACACCACACCACGGAACACCCAGTCGGCCTCCTGCTCGCCGGAGATGATTTCGACGGGCAATCCCGAAGCCGTTTGGATGGCGATGATCAACTCCCCTGAGTTGGTCGCATCCCGCGCCGCGCTGGTCGCGATGACGCGTGTCGCGGCTGCGCCCAGCTCACGCGCCTTGTCCGCAAACCCGGCGACCGCCCGCGCTGTGTGGGCGATGGCCGCGGGTTGCAGGCGGTGGGTCTCGTAGAAACCGCGACCGAGCCGGGTTTGTTCGCTCCGTTCGATCACGGGCTGAATCGAGCGGCCCGACACCTCGGCGACCAACAGTTTGACGGAATTGGTGCCGACGTCAATGACCGCGCGGCGAATGAAGCCGGAGGAAGGGGCCTGAGACCGGGCGACCCGCGGGGAGACATTATCGGCGGGTTCCATCGGCTATCCTTCTGATTTGCGTCCGTTTACTTGACGTGCTTGCGGGCCAGCACGGCGCCGCCGGTAATGCCCGCGTCGTCGCCGAGTCTCGTGGCGATGATTTCGATCCCCTTGGTCGTGCCGGGCATGGCATAATCCATCGCCGTTTCCACGATGATCGACAGCATTTCTTCCTCCAACTGCTCCATCAGCCCGCCGCCAATCACGATCACCTCCGGGTTGAAGAGGTTGATCAAATTGGCCGCCGCAATGCCGGTGTATTCAGCGGCTTCTTCGATGATGTGCTCCACGAACGTGTCGCCGCGCTTGATGGCCTTGCGCAGATCGCCGCTGCGCAAATCCTCCAGCTCCGCTCCGAGCATTTCGGTCAGGACGGTTTTCTGGCCTTGCTTCACCGCCTCCTTGATCCGGCGAAAGATGGCCGTGCGGCTGGCCAGCGCTTCGAAGCAGCCTTTGTTGCCGCAGCCACATTTCGGCCCGCCCACCTCGATCACCATGTGTCCGATCTCGCCTGCGGTGCGATTGAACCCGGAATGCAGTTTGCCTTGCAGAATCAGTCCGCCGCCGATGCCGGTGCCGAGAAAAATGCCGGCCATGTCGCGCGGCCTGGCTTTCAGCTCCACTTCATAGACCCCCAGGGTACACACATTGCAATCGTTCTCCAGGAACACCGGTGCGTCCAACAGTTTCTCCAGTTCTTTCTTGAGCGGCACGTCGTTCCAGCCAAGATTCGGCGCGAAAATGACCTTGCCGGATTCCGAATCCACCGCCCCGGGCGCGCCAATGCCGATGGCCTTGATCTGCTTCAGGTCCAGATCGCATTCATCCACCGCCTCGCGGACGCAGCGGGCGATGCGCCCGATGACCTCGTCGGCGCCGCGGTCGGCCTTGGTGCTGACCCGCGCGCGCGCGATGCATTCAAATTTTTCGTCGAATACGCCCGCCAGGATTTTAGTGCCGCCGAAATCGACGCCCATGACGCAATCTTTTTTTTCATTCGCTCCGGGCATCGCAAAGGGCTGTTGGGGTTATCGCTGTTCCAAACTCATTTGCCGGCGAGGACCCGCTCGATCCTTTCCTGCAACTCGGCGTTGATTTCTTCGACCGAACGTTCGCCGTTGACAATGGTGAAACCATAAGTGGACTGCAACCGGCGAAACTGTTGTTCGACCAGCGACTGGTACTGCAGAAAACTGTCGAACATATCGCGGGAAAAGCCGACGTCCATGCCGCTCTCCCAGTAATCCAGGGTGTGATTCTTCTGAAAATTTCGCTGCACCAGTTGTTCGGGCGAAACGGTGAGATAAAAGACCGCGTCGGGCACCGGCGCGATGCCATAGACATTTTTCAACCAGGCCTCGTCCATGCCGCGCACCAGGTCGCGCACCATCAGCGTGTAAATGTAGCGGTCGGCCAGCACCATGAATCCCGCCTTAAGCGCCGGCAGAATGATGTTTTCCAACTGGTCGGCAAAGTCCGTGGCGTAAAACAAACTCAGGGTAATGTGGCTGAGAATGTTCCCTTGTTTGGCCCGCTCCAGTTCTTCGCTGACCAGCGTCGAACGCTTCAACCCGACCTGGACGGTGGCGTGGCCGCAGCCTTCGAGCCATTGCACCAGTCGCGCGATTTGCGTTGAGCGGCCGGAACCGTCCGCGCCTTCGATCACAACCAGTTTGCCCGTCAGTTTCTCCAGATCCACACCGGGAATGCCGTGGCCGTAGAAGCGCTTGGGCGTCGGCCTGGGCACCACCACCACCCGGCGACCGGACATGGGGCTTGGTCCCGGGACAGCCCTGTATTTGGCGGTTCCCTTGCGAGCCATCCTCATTTGGGCAGAAGGTAGTTGGCCAGGTCAATCCGGGACGAGAGCAACTGGCGCACCAACGACTGCTGCTCTTCAACCCGCTGGTTGGCGTCAATCACCAGAAAAGCGAATTCTGTGCTCATGGCCAGGTACTGTTCGAGGATGCGCCCCTGGAAAATGCGAAAGCTTTCGTACGGATCGGTGGACAGGCGCAGGTCCATTCCCGCCTCGAAATACTTCAGCTCCGGCCGGCCGTCCAGAATGCGGTGGAGCGAGACTTCCAGGTCCGCTTTGAAGAAGAAGGTCAGGTCCGGCAATGCGGCGAAGTTGTAGATGCCGCGAACCCATTTCGGCGGGCAGCCGCGGACCGTGTCCCGGGCGAACGCGGTGAAAATGTAGCGGTCGCACAGGACGATATAGCCTGCTCGCAGCAGCGGCACCAGCTGCCGCTCGTAGCGGTCCGCGAAGTCCGTGGCGTGAATCAGGCTGAAGGTGGTGGGGGTGAGCAACTCGCGCTTTTTGCCCTTGCTGGTCGCGCTCTTGACCAGATCCGACGAGTTCCATTCGCTGAAAAAAACCTTGAGCCCCTGCAATTCCAGCCAGCGTTTCAGCAGATAAATCTGCGTGGATTTGCCGGAGCCATCCAATCCTTCGACGGCAACAAGGCGACCGGGGAAATGCAGTTCCGCAAAAGTCTTCATCACGACTCGCAGGCAAACTAAAGGCTGCGATGGGGAAAACAAGCCTTTCCAGAAAACGATTGTGCAAACGCCGGGGGCGGACGGAAACGCGCCGGTCGCAGAGCCGTTCGCTGAAGCTAACCCAGCCTCACTTCCTTGCCGGCGGCCGCCGAGGTGTAGATCGCATCGAGCAGTTGTTGGACTTTAAGCGATTCTTCCGGGGCGACCAGCGGTTTCTTTCCTTCGAGGGCGCAACTGACGAAATGGTGAATGCGATCTTCGCTGTGCGAGACGATCGGCAATGATAATTGGATGGTCTCGAATCCGCTCGGGCCCGGGCGAAACAGCCGGGCTGGATAGAGCGACAATCCCGCCGTGGTACCCATCAGGTCCACCCCATACTCCCGCGCGTCAGCGGCGTGATGTCCGGCCCAACTGGCTTCCAGGACAACCGTTCGCCCGCTCTTCAGCTTCAACAGGGCCACGCTGTAGTCGTCCACGTCAAACGGTTTCTTCGAATTCACTTCGCTCCTGCCCCAATCGGTCTCCCCGAGGCCGCGCGGCCCGAACCTGGCAAAGGTTTGCGCCGAAACCGACTTCACCTCGAACTCGCCAAGCAGGTGCAGGCAGGTGTCCAGCATGTGCACGCCAAGGTCCGCCGCGCAGCCTCCGCCGGAAAATTGTTTCTGCGTGAACCACGAGCCGATGCGCGGAATGCCGCTGCGCCGCAGCCAAAAACAGCGCGCATGATAGACCTCGCCCAGATCGCCGCGCTCTACAATCGCCTTGGCGACCTGGGTGTGGCGATTGAACCGAAAATTCTGCGCCACCATCAGCGTGCGTCGCATTTTCTTGCCGGTCTCGACGATTTTTGCCGCTTCGCGGGCGTTCATCGCCATCGGCTTTTCGAGCAGCACGTGCTTGCGGGCCTGCAAAGCATCGATGGCGATCCGCGCGTGCAGATGGTTCGGAACAGCGATGGTCACCGCGTCAATGTCGGGCTGGTCGAGCAGGTCGCGATAATCGGCGTAGGCGCGGGGGATTTTGAACCGGTCGGCGGCCTCTTTGAGGCGTTCGGGGTTTGTCTCAGCAACAGCCACCGCAGTTGCGCGGGGACAGTGCAGAAGGCTGTTGAGATGATCAAGGCCGAAACCGCCTGTTCCTATCACCGCACAACGAAGTCGTTCAGGCATATTTGCTGGGGATCCACCTGTTGGTTGTGGCTGACGTGTTCCTTGTAGGCGTTTCGTTTAGACGGGTCAATCGTGAAATCGGTTTCGCCGCCACTTTTCGTATTCGGTCTCGACCACATCAGGGCCGCAAAGGATTTCTGCGGCAAAAAGACTGGCTTCAGGCCAAGCGCCACGCTTGTAACCTCTTGCAAAACATGTCGCGTCGGATTTTTGTCCAATTTCCCGCTCGCCATGAACAGGAAAACCTCTATTATGTCGAACCGTCAATCGCCAAAGAAAACCAGGGACACCGTGTGAACCAGACGACTCGTTATCTGCAATCAGTCTCGGACCAGAAGGGCATTGAAATTGGCGCGCTGGTCAATTATCTGCTCATCGACGCCATCAAAGTCGGCGCCAGCGACATCCACATCGAGCCCTGGGAAAGCACGCTGGTGGTGCGCATCCGCCTCAACGGAGTGCTCAACGAACTGGTCCACCTGCCGCTCGATTTGATGGAGAAAATCTCCGGCCGCCTCAAAGTGATGGCCAGCCTGATCTCGTATCAAACCGATTTGCCGCAGGAAGGCCACGCGCCGGCGAACCCCGAACTGGGCGGCGTCGAGTTGCGCATCTCCGTCTTCCCCACCGTGCGCGGAGAAAAAATCGTGATCCGCATTTTCGACCCCAGCAACCGCAGTTTTGATCTCGCCAGCCTCGGCTTCGAGGACGAAACACTGCAGATGTTCATCAAACTCCTGGCGCGACCGAGCGGATTGATCCTGCTGACCGGCCCGACCGGTTCCGGCAAAACCACCGCCATTTACGCCGCCCTCTACCATCTGGTCCAGCGTTCCGGGCCGGCCATCAGCATCAGCACCGTCGAGGACCCGGTGGAATTCAACCTTCCCATGATCAGCCAGGCGCAGATCAATCCGCATAAGGACTTCACCTATCCTGTGGCATTGCGCTCGCTGATGCGACAGGACCCTCAGGTCATTATGGTCGGCGAAATCCGCGACCCGGAGACCGCCGCCATCGCGGTCCAGGCCGGCCTCACCGGGCACCTGGTCATCAGCACGATTCACAGCGGCAGTACCGCCGGCGTGTTCGCGCGCCTGATCAACATGGATATCGAACCGTTCTTGCTCGCCTCGAGCATCAGCGGCGTCATCGGTTTGCGGCTCATCCGAAAAAACTGCACCTACTGCGCCCAACCCTATCAGCCGGAGTCGGGTTTCCTGCGTCTGGTGCCGCCGGAGGCCCTGGAAACCGCCACCCTGCGACGGGGTGTCGGTTGCGCCGAATGCGTTCACACGGGCTATTCCGGGCGCACCGCGGTGACCGAGATGCTGGTCGTCAACGAAGTGTTGCGCGATGCCATCCTGCAAAAGATGCCGACGCGTTCGCTCCAACAGGTCGCCATCGAGCAAGGCATGCAAACGCTCTGGGACATGGGCCTGCGCCGCGCCTTGAGCGGCCAAACGCCGCTGGAGGAAATCCTCCGCGTCGTCGCGGTGGACCAGTTTTAAACTGTGTCCGAAAACGCGGAGAGCGCGCGCGGCTCGCGTGCAGCGGCCGGTGGCCCTGCCTGTTCAGCGTGGCGATGATGCGCCGTGGCGCAGATTTCCAAATCTGCCGTATCGCGGTTTCTAACCCGCAGACGGTTTCGCCAGCTCCAAAGCCTCGGAAGTGGGGACGGCTTGCCGATTGGAGATCGGCGATACAGCAGGTTTGGAAACCTGCGCCACGTAGCGCACGGTTCCAAAAATCGCCGTCCCTTGGCGCTCGCAGTCGCGGCGAGCCGCCGCGAAGGACACGCCGGCGGCGTGTGCTCCCCCCTCTCCGAGCGCGGACGGCGGCGAAAAAGTCTGTCGGCTTCCCGTCCTCCCTGTTAATAACCCCGCGTGGTTTTGAACCTCATCCTGGCAACGCTCGCGGTCCTCAGCCTCGCCTTGACGCTCTGGCAATTCGTCGTCGCGATGCGCTTCCCATTGCACCAGCGCGTCACCGACACCGGTTACCAGCCGCCGGTGACCCTGCTCAAACCGCTCAAGGGGGCGGACGCCGACTCGCTCCACTGCCTCGAAAGCTGGCTGAGGCAGGACTACGCCGGGCCGATGCAAGTCCTCTTCGGCGTCGCGTCGGCAGGCGATCCAGTTTGCGAAATCGTCCGCCAGTTGACGGCTGCGCTTCCCGGGCGTGACGCGCAACTGGTCATTTGCGGCGATTCGCCGGGCGCCAATTCCAAGGTCGCGACGCTCGTCCAGCTCCATCGCCAGGCAAAGCACGAGGTGATCATCGTCAGCGATGCCGATGTCCACGTGGCACCCGACGTTGTCGCCAACGTCGTCGCGCCGTTGCGCAATCCCGAGGCGGGTCTGGTGAACTGTTTCTATCGCCTTGCCAATCCTTGCACGCTGGCGATGCATTGGGAAGCAGTGGCGGTCAATGCCGATTTCTGGAGCCA
>QHPW01000143.1:6367-14675 GCA_003219675.1 Verrucomicrobiota bacterium | reverse complement strand
GGCTTCGAGGCGCTGGTTGATTTTCTGGCGGACGATTATCAACTCGGAAACAGGATTGTCGGGAGGGGCGGACGCATTGTCATCTCGCCAGTGGTCGTCGAGTGCCGGGAATCACCCAAAGGCTGGCCGCAAGTCTGGCGGCATCAACTCCGCTGGGCGCGCACCATCCGCGTTTGCCAGCCGCTGCCTTACTTTTTCAGCATCCTCGGCAACGCCACCCTCTGGCCATTGTTATGGCTTCTTGCCTCGTTGCCTTCCACGGACCTTTCTTTCAACGCCGCGCCGGGCACAACCACCTTGCTGGTAACCGTACATTTCCCCTTCGCGGTGTGGGTCGCGGCGATCTGCCTGTTCACGCGGGTCGTCACGGCGCTGGACCAGCAACGCCGTTTGAACCGATCCACCGCACATCTCGGATTTTTCTGGCTGGTGCCGGTCAAAGACCTGTTGGGCGCGCTGATTTGGGCGCTGGCTTTTCTCGGCAGCACGGTGGAATGGCGCGGCCAGCGCTATCGTGTCCGGCGTGGCGGCAGGCTGGTGAAAGGTTTTAAGCCGTAAGGGTGCGGAGAAAGCAGCGCAGGCGTCTCGCCTGCCTTGTTTGGTCAGACCGGCGTCCGAGCGGTGGCAGGCACGCCTGCCCTACGTTGAAGTCGCTCTAACGCCCGGTTCCAGTTGACGCGTCGCGCGGGCCGGGTTACCTCCGACCACCGTGTAAGGGGGGACATCCTCGATGACGACAGAGCGGGCGCCAACAATGGAGCCTTCGCCAATCGTGACGCCGGGCAGCACGCAAGCGTCGAAGCCGATCCAGACGTTGCGCTCAATGCGAATGGGCCGCGCCGGGACATCCGCGGCGGCAAGCCTCGGCTGTCGCGTCGGCAAGAGTTCGAGTTCTTTGCGGCGGTCCAGCGGGTTGAACGGGACGCGATAGCCGTCCATCAATACCACGTTCCACGAGATCAGCGCATAATCGCCGATGACGATTTCAGAATCGCAAACGATGCGCGCGCCATGAACCAGGGCGTAAGCGCCGAGCGTCACGCGGCCTCGCGGACCCACGTCAAACATCGTGCCGAGGTACGTCGAAGCGCCGCGGCCGATCTCCACACCCTTCGGCAGCCGGCTGCGGAAAAAGTAGAAACTGAACGTCGTTTCAATGTAGGCCGTCTCGTCCACCGCCACGTTTTCCGGAATCCTGCCCGGATACCAATCCCACGGCAATGTGCGGTCGGGATTCATGAACCGTTGAACCGTTGAACCGTTGAACCGTGAAAATGGAAGAACCTGCCGGTCGCGACTGCGTCTGTCGATCCAAGGTTGTAACGCTTTAACGATTCATCCATTCAAGGCATCTCCCCAATCACCTGCGCCGGATTTCCCAGGATGCGGGCGCGCGGCGGCACATCGCGCGTGACCAGCGAACCGGCCTCGACGAAAGCGCCGGCGCCAATCCGCACCCCTTTGAGAATCGTCGCGTTCGGCCCGATCCAGACATCGTCGTCGATCCACACGGGACGTTTCGCAATTTCCGGGCGCGAACGCCCTTTGCCTGCGGGCGAACAGGCGATCGCATCCGCGATCCGCTCCGCCGGCGCGAGCGGATGAAAGTCCGTGTCGGCAATCGTCGCGTTCCAACCGACCACGACGTAATTGCCGATGCGCAATTCCGATTCACAAAGCAGAACGGCATTTGTGAAATAGCAGTAATCGCCGATTTGCACCCGGCCCTTTTCCCCCAGCGCGAAATGGACGCCATCCATCGTGGAGTTGGCGCCGACGACCAGCGCATCCGGTTCCCGGCTGTGAAACCTTTTGAAGGCCAGATCGCCGGTGATGATCGTGTTCGGGCCAATCCGTGCGTTCGCAGGAAGCGATGCGGGTCCTGGGGTGTTCATCGAGCGTGGCCTTCGTGGTTGACTTCATTCCCGAACTGCAGCTGGTAGAACCCGGCGTAAACCTGTCCGCGTTTCAGCAGCTCGTCGTGCGTTCCGGTTTCCACGATCTGCCCGTCTCTGAGCACCACGATGCGGTCGGCGCGGCGCACGGTCGAAAGCCGATGCGCGATGATAAGTGTCGAGCGGCCTTTGGTCAATCGGTCCAGCGCTCGAAGCAAAGCACCTTCGGTTTCGACGTCGAGCGCGCTGGTGGGTTCGTCCAGGATCAGAATCGGCGCGTTCTTCAACAGCGCGCGCGCAATCGAAATGCGCTGGCGTTCCCCGCCGGAAAGCGTCGCGCCGCGCTCACCGATCACGGTTTGATAGCCGTTGGGCAGGCGAAGGATGAACTCATGCGCTCCGGCGGCCCGGGCGGCCGCTTCAATCTCCGGAGTCGCGACGCGGGGCACGCCGTAAGCGATATTGTCGGTGATCGACACGGGAAACAAAAACGGTTCCTGCAATACAATGGCAATGTGCCGCCTCAAACTCTTCAATTGAACCCCGCGCACGTCGCAGCCGTCCACAAGCACGCGGCCTTCCCACGGATCGAAGAATCGCGGCACCAGACTGACGAGCGTGCTCTTGCCTGCGCCGGTGGCGCCCACGATCGCCACCGTTTCGCCCGGACGCACTTCGAGCGAGAGATGGCGCAGAATCGGACGGTCCGCTTCGTAGCCAAAGGTGACGTCCTCGATTTGTACCTGGCCGGACACGGACGACAGCGCCCGGGCGTCAGGCCGGTCCGCAACCTCGCGTTCCGTTTGCAGGATTTCCCGGACGCGCCTGGCACTGCCGGCAGCGCCCTGGAGTGTCGAGGTGCTGTACATCACCGCTTCCAGCGGCGCATAGAGCGAGCCAAGGTAGGAAAGGAAAACCAGGATCGCACCGATGGCCAACGGGCCGTTCAATGCGTGCCGGGTGCCGACGAATAGAATAACGGCGGTGCCGGCGGCCGTGGCCAGGCCAATCAATATCTTGAACTGGAGCTGCACTTTTGTGAGCGAAAGCGTCGCCCCCAGCGTGTCGCGCGTCGCCTGTTTGAAACGCCCGTCATTGAATTCCTCGCGGCCAAACGCTTGCACGACCGGAATGGCGGAAAAAGTTTCCTCGATGAGGCTATAAATCCGGCCTTCGATTTCCTGCTGCCGATAGCTGCGGTCCATCATCCGCGCCGCGTAAAAATGGAACACCAGCGCCAGGTAGGGCACCACCGCGAGGGCCAGCAGCGTGAGTGTCGCGTCAATGCGCCACAGAATGCTGAACATGACGACCAGACTGATGAGCGCGGAAACCAACGGCACCAACGCGTCCTTCACAACGATGGAAACGCAGGTGCCGTCGGTCGTCACCCGGCGGATGTTGTCGCCGACGGATTTGCGGGCGTGAAAGTGGAGCGAGAGTTGTTGGAGTTTGCCGAACAAATCGGCGGCGAGGTCGTAAACCATCCGCTGGCCGAGGCTGATGTTGGCGTAGGCGTTGGCGAGACCTACCGCCCAACTGAACAGAAAAATCCCGACGGTCGCCACGACGCTCCAGCCGATAAGGTGCGGCGTGGTGTGCGCGCCGGGAAGCCCTTCAACCAGGCGCGGGAACATCGTCAACGTGGCTTTCCCCTGGAGGACATAATCCACCAGGAAAACCATCGGCCAGGGCTTGAGCACGTCGAGCCCAACGCGCAGCAGCATCGTGACCAGAACAACCGCCAGCTCCAGCCGGCGCCGCCAGGCGTAACCCGTCAACCACGCGCAGAGTTGCAGCGTGCTCGGGCCCCGCGTCGAATCGATGGCTGTCACAGCATCATCAGGGAAACTGGACGGCGGTCCGTTTTGGTTCAAACGCGGTGTTGTGAAAACGGGCGTATAACGCGCCCCGCGCCAGCAGTTCGTCATGTGTTCCGCTTTCGGCAATTTGCCCGTCCTGCAGCACCGCGATGCAGTCCGCGTGCCGCACGGTGGACAAGCGATGGGCAATCAGAAACGTCGTGCGGCCTTTCATCAACCGCTCCAGCGCCTGCCGGATTAAATGTTCGGTCCCGGCATCCAGCGCGCTGGTCGGTTCGTCCAGAATCAGGATCGGCGCATTCTTCAGAAATGCCCGTGCAATGGAGATCCTCTGGCGTTCGCCTCCGGAGAGAGTCGCGCCGCGCTCGCCTATGACCGTGTCGTAACCCTGGGGCAATTGAAGCACGAATTCGTGCGCGTGGGCGACCCGCGCCGAGGCCTCAATTTCCGAGCGAGAAGCGCCGGGCCGGCCGTAAGCAATGTTTTCTGCAATCGAAATTGGAAACAGCAACGGCTCCTGCAACACAACGGCGATCTGCTCACGCAGACTCTTCAGCCGGACATCGCGCACATCATGGCCATCCACCAGCACCCGGCCTTCCCACGGGTCGAAGAAACGCGGGATCAGGTTCACCAGCGTCGTCTTGCCCGCGCCCGTGCTTCCGACGATGGCGAGCGTTTGCCCGGGGCGCGCTTCCATCGAAACACCGCGGAGCACCGGACGGCCGGGCTCGTAGCCGAAGGCGACATGGTCGATGTGCACCTGGCCACGAGCCCCCGCCAGCAGGATGGCATCCGGCTTTTCCTTCACTTCCGGGTCGGCCTCCAGAATTTCCACCACACGGTCCACGCTCGCGCTGAGTCCCTGCAGTTTCGTGTAAATGTCCGCAAAAACCTTCATCTGTGTCTGAAGCGACGTCAGGTAAACCAAAAAAAACAGGAGGCCGCCGATGGTAAGATTCCCGTTGAAGACATGGCGCGCGCCAACCCACAGGATGGCACCGGTGCCCAAGGTTGCAACCAGGCCGGAACTGAGACTGTTGATGCCGCCGATCAGTGTGCTGCGTTGCTGCGCTGCGATGGCGGCGTCGGCGAAGTGTTGAAAGCGCCGGTGTTCGCGTTCCTCCTGCACAAATGCCTGAACCACCGGAATCCCCGTCAGCGTTTGCTGAATGTGCGACTGGATGCGACTCTCGATTTCCCGTTTCATTTTCGCCGCCGCGCGCAGCGGTTTGCCCACGAGCAACGACGCGCCGGCCACCAACGGAGCAACCGCCAGCGCCAGCATCGTCAAAGTCAGGTCCAGTTGCGCCATCAGAAACATCATCATCCACATCGTCAGTAGCGCGTGGCCGGGCGCGAAGAAGAGCGCGTCCACCACGTGGTACGCGGCCCAACTGTCCTGCGCCACCCGGCCCATCGAGTCGCCGACCGCATTGCGGCGGTGAAAGAGGAGCGAGCGCCGCTGGAGTCGCGCGAACAGATCTTCGGCCAGCGCGTAAACCATCCGCCGGCCGCCGAGTGTCCAGGCCCAGGTCAGCCCGGTCTCGAGCACGCTGTTCAACGCGAACAAAACCAGCCCGCCTGCCACGATGCCGAACAGCAGGTTCGCCGATGCCGGTTCCATCGAGAATGCCTCAAAGACCGGCCGCAGCCGGGAAGGCAGCGGCTTCGCGCCGAGGACGCAGTCGGTCAGCAACGCCAGCGGAACCGGTTGCAGGACCGCCAGTGCCGAGGCGGCGATCGTCAGGATGAAGATAAGAACAAAAAATCGCCAATGCGGTCGCGCGTAGTCCAGGAGTTTGCGATACTTTTGCATCGGCTGTGCGTCGGGGTCGGATTATAGCCACGGTAATGGGACGAGGGAAGGGGTGAGGGGAAGGTTCATGGGAAGCGAACACCTCCAAAGATTGGACGTGAATTGGGGCCATGAACCGGGGCGCTGGCTGCAGAGTGGGACAGGGTCCAGCCTGTCAGCCCCGAACAGGCAGGATGCCTGTGCCACTTTCTGAGGTTCATGGAGAGACTCGAGAATCAACATTTGCAGGAACCAATCGGAATAAAAGCCACCCGGATGCAGGTGGCTTTCACAGACGTTGAGCGGTTCGCTTCCAGGAGCGGGTCATACTTTATTGCGCTCCCACTCGATAGAACCGCTGTGTCGCCGTCGTGATGTTCGTCACGCTGACAGTGGCGTCGTTCCCGGCGAAGTGGGTCAACGGCTGCCAGTTGATCGGACTCAACGAATCCGTGAATTCCAGCGTGTAACTGACGCCGGATTGCGTCGCAAACGAGAAATTGAACCGGTTCCCGTCCGCTGCCGGATTCAGAATCGTCACCGCCACGGGCGGAGAATTGGTTGGGATACCGCCGCCGGACAGAGCAGCGGCTTGCAGCGTGACGTTTCCGAAGTCCGCGTCGTAAAGCGTCTTCGCGGTGTACTCAATGCTGAGCGTCTGGCCCGCCGAAGCTGCCGCGTAATTCAGCGTGTAAACAGCGTAGGCGTTCCCGAAGATGCTGCTCAGGGAAGTGTCGGTGTAAGCCGGCGCGCTGAAGTCGCTGAGGTAGGTCTGAAAATTCGCCGCCGCGCGGTAAAGCCCGACATAGACATTCAGCGTCCTGACCTCGGTGTCGGCGGGCGCCGTTATCAAAAAGCCGTTCGTCACGCCGTAAATGTATACCCCGGTTTTCGTTCCGCTTTCGCCGACGATCGGAGTACCGTCGGCCCAACTATAAGCGGTGTAATTGTCGGCGTATTGTTGCGGGGCGTTTGTGCCGATCTGGGCAAAATTGCTGATCTGCTGCAGCACGCCGGCCTTGTGGTCGAAGCTGGCAGCCGAAGAACGCCCCCAGTGCGCCCAGTCCGAAGCTCCTGCTACGGTCAAATCGACATTGGCGGGAGGAAGCACCGAGCTGCCGGAGAGCGTGCCGCCGCCCTCGCTGACAAAGATTTCAACCGGCGCGGAGGCCGCTGTCGCGTCGCCATCGTCTGTGGCCCTGGCGGTCAAAACATAACGGCCCGCCGGGACGTTGCTCCAGATGAGACTGTACGGACTGGTCAAGGATTCTCCCAGCCGGGCGCCATTTTGAAAGAATTCCACTTTCACGATTGTCCCGTCGGCATCGGCGGCATCGGCGGCGATCCTGATGTTGTCATGCGCGGAGAAGTTGGCTCCGTCGGTTGGATTGGCAATTGAAACCGCGGGCGGGTTGTTCGCCCCGGGTGCGGTCAGAGCGGCGGCTTGCAAGGTGACATTGCCGTCCGCCGCAAAAGTGCGTCCGACAGTGTATTTGACGACCAGCGTCTGGCCGGGCGAATCTGCCGAAAAATTAAGAGCGTAGCAACCGCCCGGGCCGTTGCTCATGTTGGAAAGGGACGCATTGGTGTACTTTAACCCCGTGCCGCTGAGCGTCGCTTCAAAGTTTCCGACGGCGGCAAATGTTCCGACATAAACCTTCAGCGTTGTCTGCTTCGTGTCCGCCGGCACTTCTATTTCAAAGCCATTCGTTCGCCCATACATCCACACGCCGGTGGTCGTGCTGACGACGTTCGCTGTCGGGGTGCCATCGCTCCAACTGTAGCTGTTGAAGTTGTCGCCGTATGGGTAGGGGCCGTTGAGGCCAAGAGGCTTGAAGTCCGGAATCACCGGAGTCACGCCAGCCTTCCGGTCAACACTGCTCTCGGTGACCAGACCCCAATGTACCCAGTCCAGCGGCCCTTCTACGGTCAGATTGACGACGGCGCCTTGCGGAATGTCAGTGAAGGTTCCGGTCAAAGTCGCGCCGCTGACGAACGGGCCTCCACAAAATCCGCAAGCCATCAGTGAAAACAGAATCCAGCGCCCCTTCGATGTCTTTCCATACATAAGCTTTCAAAATCGTTGCCGGCCGAACACGCGCCAGCGGTGCAGCGGTCGCAGCGCGGAGTTGTGGCAAACGGCGTGAAGCCAGATTGAGGGAAAAATTCCGCGCCGCCCCCGACCGCTTTTACCACGCCCGTTTGGCGGCCACGTGCCAGTCGAAATAAAGCTCGTTGCGCACGCCGCCATGCACTGGTTTGTAAGGCAGATCGGTCCACCAGGTGACCGTAGGATTGGGAATGTTGAGCTTGTCCACGTCGGTGATTGCGAAAATCGTCGTCGGAGTTCCGTATTTGTTCAATTCCGATAACTTCAACGGCGCTGTCTCCGGTGCTCCGCCCACTTCCGGATAACCGAACGGCGGCACACGACTGCCCGGATTTGCGTCCACATCGTCATTGAGGAGATAACATTTACGGCCTTCCATGGACGTGAGGTTCGGGGCCATGCGCCGGTAACCCGGACAGACGAACACATCCACGATCACAGGCTTGGCGGCCGCCACGAAAGCAGGCGCGGGCGAGCCGAGGTAATTGGCAATATAATAAATGAGCTCGGTGCCGGAGTTGTTATCATAACTGGCGCGAGCGCCGCTGAAGCAAGGCCCGGGAAACGTATCGTTGTTGTCGTCCAGATACATTTGAAGCGCGTGAGAGATTTGTTTCATATTGGACATGCATCCGGCCTGAGTCGCCTTCTGTTTGGCGCGCGCCAGCGCCGGACTGAGCAG
>QHPW01000143.1:0-6254 GCA_003219675.1 Verrucomicrobiota bacterium | reverse complement strand
GTTAATGGAGGGCGTCTGATTGGCGCAATGTTTATTCGGACTGGAATTCTCCGCGCGCCATTCAGTCAATCCCATCCCCACGCACTGGTTAGTGCCGCAACGACAATAAACGAACACGAAAGCAGGAACTGTGCGAAAATTGTCAGCCGAATCTTAACCCGTTAGCAACAAACCGGATATCCTCGCGCCGACTTTTTTTTTATTACCGGCTGCGCCGATTTTTCGACACAAACTGACCGTATTTTGCCCAACGAGACCATCGCGATTGGGTGATTTCGCCCAGCGCGCGGCGAATCGAGCAACGCCGCCAGCGACTTTCCAGTTGCCGCTCCGGCAATCCAAATGAATTTCTATTCAGTTGCCGAAGTCATTGCCCTGACGTAATAGAAGTTTCATGCAGGTCTTGCGCCGCAATCGGTTCTCATTGGTTTTTCTTGCATTGCTGATCTTCTGCAGCGCGATGGTCGTGCGCCAGTTCATGAACAATCAATCGAAACACGCCGAATTACGCGAGGCGTTCATTCTCCTGCACAGCAAGGGGTACAAACCGGAGGCGGAGCGGCTTTATCAGCGGTTGTTGCGCGACCTCGAGGATCTCCCGGACAAAACCCTCATGGATGACTACCAGCGCACCTTGATGCTCGTGGACCCGATGACCCAGCAGCCGGACAACTTCATCTGGCGCTATCACTGGACGGTCAGCAAGGAACTCGAAAAACGCTCCGAGAGCACCCTCCTGCGCGCCCGTAAACTGGCGGAAGAAGAGAAATAACCTGCTCGTATGGCTGCTCTCAGCACCTCCGCGTCTCGCGTCAACGTGGACGGAAAGTTCTTTCGGCTCGACGGAAAAAAATTCTACGCCAAGGGCCTGACCTACGGTCCGTTCGCGCCGAACGAGCAGAAGGAAATGTTTCCGTCCCGCGAGCAATCCGCGCGGGACTTTCTGCAGATCCGGGAACTGGGCGCCAACCTCCTCCGCGTTTACTACGCGCCGCCACGATGGTTTCTGGACCTCGCGGCCGAGCACCAACTCAAAGTGCTCGTGGATGTGCCCTGGCCGAAACATCTCTGTTTTCTGGAATCGGAAAAAACCAGAACTGAAGCGCGCGACGCGGTCCGGAGAGCCGTCGAGGACTGCCAGCGTCATCCAGCAATCTTTGCCTACAGCGTGGCGAACGAGATCCCCGCGGAAATCGTGCGCTGGAGCGGCGTCCGCGCGGTGACTGATTTCGTCGAGGACTTGGTGGAGGTTGCCAGGTCCGTTGACGCGGACTGCCTCTGCACGTTCACTTCATTTCCGCCGACCGAATTCCTGCATCCGCAGAACATCGACTTTGTCTGTTTCAACCTTTACCTGCACCACCGGAAGTCGTTCGAGAGTTACCTCGGTCGGCTGCAGGTCCTGGCGGAGACCCGGCCGCTGGTGCTTGGTGAATTCGGCATCGACTCCATCCGTGAGGGCGACGAGCGCAAATGCGAAATCCTCGCCTGGCAGATCGAATCGGCTTTCCGCGCCGGCCTGGCGGGCACCGTGATTTTCAGCTTTACCGACGACTGGTTCAGGGGCCGGCAGCAGATTGAAGACTGGAGCTTCGGGCTCACCGCGCGCGACCGCAAACCCAAGGCATCGTTTTGGGCGGTGCAAAAAATGTTTCACGCCGCGCCGTATTTTCCGTTGCCACGCCACCCGAAAGTTTCGGTGATCGTCGCCAGCTATAACGGCGATCGCACGCTCAAACCCTGCCTCGAATCGCTCCTGGGTCTGAACTATCCCGATTACGAGGTCATCCTCGTGGACGACGGCTCGGATGATACCACACCGCAGATCGCGAAACAGTTCCCCACGGTCCGCTACCTGCGCCAGGACAACCACGGCCTCTCGGTCGCTCGCAACACCGGCATCGCCGCGTCCAATGGCGAAATCGTCGCCTTCACCGACTCCGACTGCCGCGCTGATGATGACTGGCTTTACTACATGGTCGGCGACTTGTTGAGCGGTGAATTCGCCGGCATTGGCGGGCACAATTTTTTGCCGCCGGACGATTCGTTCGTGGCCGCGGCGGTAATGGCGTCGCCCGGCGGACCGACTCCTGTCATGTTGACCGACCGCGAAGCCGAGCACGTGCCGGGATGCAACATGGCGTTCTATAAATGGGCGCTGGGGGAAATCGGCGGGTTCGATCCGGTGTTCCGCAAGGCGGGCGACGACGTGGATGTCTGCTGGCGTTTGCAGGGGCGTGGCTGCAGGATCGGCTTCAGCGCGGCGGGTTTTGTCTGGCACTACCGTCGCTCGACCCTGAGGGCCTACCTGAAACAACAGGCAGGCTACGGCGAAGCGGAAGCCCTGCTGAGGCGCAAGCATCCGGAATATTTCAACTTTTTCGGCGGCAGCATCTGGCGCGGCCGCATTTACACCCTGTCCAAGTTTGGCGTTACCTTGCAGCGACCGGTGATCTACCACGGTTTGTTCGGCAGCGGATTTTTTCAAAGGCTCTACACCCCCGAACCCGCGTTCCTGTTGATGTTCTGCACTTCGCTTGAATACCACGCGCTGGTGACCCTGCCTCTGCTGGTGTTGTCGGCTTCGATCTACCCTTTGCTGCCGGTTGCGCTGACCAGCTTGTTGATTTCGCTGTTCGTCTGCGCCGTCGCCGCCGCGCAAGCCAGGTTGCCGAAGAAGAAACAGCGAGCCTGGTCCCGGCCGCTGGTCGCACTGCTCTTCCTGCTGCAACCGATCGTGCGTGGTTGGGCGCGTTACAACTGGCGCCTGACCGTACGCTCTGAACCGCCGGTCTTCAAACGCGCCGTCTCCCGGGAACGGCTTGGGGACCTGGACTCGTGCGAGCAGGTCGGCTATTGGTCCGAGGGCCATGGGGATCGCTACGCCCTTCTCAACCGCATCCTCTCCAAGCTGGACTCGGAAGGATGGCAACACAAAACGGACACGGGCTGGAACGACTACGATGTCGAGATTTTCGGCAGCCGTTGGAGCCGACTGCGTTTGACGACCGTGACCGAGGAACTCGGCCAGGGCAAATACATATTTCGCTGCCGGCTGAATGCCACCTGGTCGTTGCCCGCGCGCATCGCTTTCTGGTCCACATGCGGCGGCGAACTGCTGGTGATCGGTTTGCTGGCCCCTGCGCATCCATGGATTTGGATGTTTCTGGTGTCGATGTCCGCTTTGGGTTGGTGGCTCGAGCAGGAGAGAAAAACAATGCTTCTCTGGATTGCCGCGTTGCTGGACGAAGTAGCCGCCGACCAAAGCCTGGTCCGGATTCAACTCCAACCCGATCGAGCCAAACCAGCCACGGGCGGAGAATAGAGGGAGCCGCGGGGTTAGTAAGTGCTCCTGAGCCTCGCCGCTTTTGCCTGCGAGGTCTTTTGGTTTGTGCGGCGAACATGTTGCACGAGTTCAGCCTTCAGGCTGTTCCGCTCCCTAACATGCTGAAGCATGAACTCCAACACTTCACGTTCGCAAAAAAAGGCGCCGCTTCTGCCTGTTCTTGCGCGCCGAAATGTGTAGCCAACCGCCTGAACGCATGGTAGAAATGGTCCGTATCCCGAAGACAAAAAGTCCAGTTGGCTGGCCTGGCGGTCTCTGTACGTTGGCCCATCGTTTTCGGGCTGCGCGTTATGTTGTCAGTCTCCAAAACCGTCGGTTTTCGGTGCGACTGCCTGTGGCCCCGGAGGACGGTTCTGTTGATCCTCTTTTGCTGGTGTCTCTGTTCTTTCTTCGGCAGCGGCGCGGACAAGAGCGATTTCGCCAAAGCGCCCGCAGAAGACCAAAAACTCCAGGAGGAGTTGAAGTCCATCCGCGCCGAGGTGGACCGTCTCAAGGAAGAGAATGGCGCGCTGAAGAAGCAAAACCAGCTTTTACAGTCCGAAAACCGGCAGCTCCGACGTTTGTTGGGAAATACGCCCTCTGCAACAAACGCGAATTCCAGTGCTGAAGTCGAAACTTCCGCGGACGCAAGCGAACAAGCGGCTGCCCCAAAAGACGCAACAACGAATCAGGTCGGCAGCGCGAAAGCCCCGGTGTTGACGCACTGGATGAGCACAGGCGACGGCAAACGCCACAGCAGTCGTTGCCGTTACTACAAGACCACGGCCGGGCGTCCCTGCGGACCGGACGAAGGTGCGCTCTGCGCTTTTTGCGGTGATTGACTGGAATCGGGTTGCAGCAGGCGGTTGATTCTCAAGACATCGTGAATTCGGATAAACAATGCGGTTCATGCGATTATGAATAGAAATATGCGTTTGTTTTCTGCCGCGCTTGCGCTTTCGCTTTTCGCAGGCGTTTGCCTCCCGGGCGTCCGCGCGCAGGAGGTCAATCAGTCCGCCCAGGACAAGGAAGTCTGCATTCGAAACCTGAAGCAGATTTATGAGGCGATTCAGGCGTATCGGCGCGACCACAAGGACCTGCCGAACTGGTTGTCCGACCTGGTGCCCCAGTACCTCAAAGAACCTGTCACTCTGGTGTGTCCGGTCACGCACCGGACGGGCCGCGTGGAAACCTTCGGTTTAGACGACCCCAAGCTCACCTCGTCCTACCTCTTCGAGTTTTGCAATGCCGAGATGGGCAGGATTTACGACGGCGGTAAAATCAAAATGCGCGATTGGAAGCGGCGTCAAATGGGTTTGGTGGGCTCGGCTGTGCCGATGGTCCGTTGCCACCTGCACAATCCGGTCCTGAATCTTTCGTTCGACGGGAAGATCTACGAAAGCCCGGACACCTGGGAGAACCTTTTCAACGACGTGGTCAACGTGGACCAGCTCATGCCGTCCAGGTTGTTCGGCCAGGTTGCCGACCAAATTGCGCTCGGCCTCTCGACTCCCGCGGGGCCGCAGGCAGTTGTTCGGAGCCCCGAGCTCAGGCAGCGCCCGATCAATCTTTCAGGCTTTCAGAATGCCATGCTCACGGTAGCCTGGCACCCCAAACCGGCCGACGGCAGTCCCGGCTTCGATCTGTCCCCCCTGCCCCAAAAAATCCAAACCCTGGGCGACGTGGCCTTCGATGTCCGCGGCATCGTTCAACTTTCCGGGCAGAAGCTCAAAGCCGCGGGCGGCGAGTTTCCCGAAGAAGTGAAGGGCATCCCGGTGGGAATGAAATGTCGCCGCTTGCATTTCCTGCACTCCACCGGATGGCCGGCCAGCGACGGCACTCAAGTCGGGCTCTATCGCCTGCATTACGCCGACGGCCAGACACAGGAGCTGCCGATCATCTACGGCAAGCATGTGCGGGATTGGTTTCCCAATCCCGGCGCGTCGGCACTGGACAGCAATACCGTGGTGGCCTGGTCTGTGAAACCGGCGCGCGATGCCGACAACAAAACGCTGTTCCGAACTTCGTGGGATAATCCACTGCCCGATGTGGAACTGAAGGGCATCGACTTCGTGTCCGGCATGGCGGACCCCGCGCCGTTTCTGATCGCGATCTCGGTGGAATAACGCAAGGTAGGGCGGGCTGTCCCCAGCCCGCCGGGCCGCGGCGTGGTGAGGACAGTTGGGGGTTAATGGCTCCGATTCACGTCCGAATTTTGGAGGTGTTCGCTACCCATGAACCTCAGAAAGTGGCACAGGCATCCTGCTTGTTCGGGGCTGACAGGCTGGAAGCCTGTCCCACTCCGCAGTCGGCGGCCCGGTTCATGGCCCCAACTCACATCCAATTCTTTGGAGGTGTTTGCGTTCCATGAACCAACACACCTTGCAAAAACGAGGCGCACGGGGCGCACCGAACTTCGCCAATTGACAAGGGGTGTCGGAACGCGAACGTTGTAGCCGTTGCGTCATTCATTTGCGTCAGCCAACTCTTTTCACGAATGGCCACATGAAAGTGACGAAGCAGGCCTTTACATTGGTCGAGCTGCTGGTGGTGATGGCTATCATCACCATCCTGGCGGGCCTGCTATTGCCTTCGGTGGCCAAGGCCAAAACCAAGGGCCAAGGCATTCAGTGCATGAACAATCATCGGCAATTGGTGCTCGCCTGGCGGATGTATAATGACGATCATGACGATCAACTTCTCTTCGCCAGTCCCAGTCCCTATGTCGGCGACACCAGCAAAGACCCCTACACCTGGGTGCTGGGCTGGATGGATTTCGATCCTGATAATCCTTCCAACTGGGACGTGAATCACGACATCCTGAAAAGTCCGCTTTGGCCCTATTGCGGCAAGTCCGCCGGGATTTGGAAGTGTCCCTCCGACAAATCAACGGTCAAACCCTCGAATGGACCGTTCACAGGACAGGACG
>QHPW01000508.1 GCA_003219675.1 Verrucomicrobiota bacterium | reverse complement strand
TTTGCTCCGCTGGAGGAGCTTGCGCCAAACCCATGACCTCCATTGCTATCCAGGCCGCCAATGGGGCGCAAAAAGTGCGCACCAAGCTATAACTTGATTTTAGATTGTGCATTTCCACCGAGAATTTATCCGCAGAACAACGGCTGACTTTGCCGGAAGAATGACTTAAAATCAATCCACGAGATATGGTGGGCAACTCCAGACCGACCCCCAAATATAGTATTGCTTCAGGGTTGGTGGCGCATCCAGCTTTGCCCACGAGCGAAGGCGTTGACGACCTTCGTCGGTGAAACTGTCGGAGAAGAATTCGAGGCCAGGGTGAAGAGCCGGCGCGGTCCGGCGCGCCTGGAACCGCGCGCGCCGCCAACTTTTTTCTGCGTAGCGGTGTTCTGTTCTTCTTTCACGGTTGAACCGCTTCGGGGTGGGCCGGCAGGAGCGATGGGCTTTCGATCATTCACGCGGATTTGGACGGCGTCTCATGGGAAAAATTCAAACCCGCAACCGGTGGTGAGTTGACGGTCGCCCTTGATTCACCGCCGTGACTCCGGACGCTTAGAGCCTCCACCCTTTGCGATATTCACGGCGGAGGTATTGCGCCGTTTCCGGCGCGTTCTTTGCCCGCATCTTCGGGCCGTCCCAATCGAGCTTCTTGCCGACACCCGCGCGCATCGCGACGCAGCCGAGCAGAATGATCTCAGTCAGATACGCCGCGATATTGAAGTTGCTGTAGGCCGGCGGACCGCCGCGAATCGCGGCCAGCCACTCCTTCTTCTGCATCAGGTCGTGGTTGGAGGACGGCCACCTCGGAATCGTCTGCGGGATGCCCCGAATGGCCTCGTGTTCCACGTCTTTGTCGTCCACCTTCGTTTTCGACGGCGTGAATCCCGGGTCGCCTTTGAGCATGAAGTAAAAGTCCCACCCGTAGTCGTCGGGCGAAAAGATTCTGCCTTTGTCTCCGATGAGCAGACAACCGCCGGGCGGCAAACCGCCGCGTAACGAGACGATTTCTCCGGTGATGTCCGGGCTCGGGCGCAGCGGCTTGACGGACGGGTCGTTTGGATTGCCGTCGTACCACCAGAACTTCAACGGCGGCAAACCTTCCCGGGCCGGGAAGTCGAATCGGATGCGCGACGTTTTGGGATACGTTTCCCGGTGAAGCTCCGAGGTTTCTTCGCATTCGACTGCGTTTGGATAACCGAGTTTGAGCGCGCGGAACGGCATGTTGACCGTGTGGCAGGCCATGTCGCCGAGGGCGCCGGTGCCAAAATCCTTCCAGCCCCGCCAGGCGAACGGATGATAAACTCCGTTGCGACGTCGCCTGACCTGCCCGCCCTCGGTCGGAGGGTTTTCTTTGTAAGGCCGCATCGGGGCCGGCCCGATCCACAAATCCCAATCGAGCGTCGGCGGGACCGGGTCTTCGCCCGGGGGCCGGTCGATCCCTTGCGGCCAGATCGGGCGATTGCTCCAGACGTGCAGTTCCAGCGGCCGGCCGATAAAGCCGGCCTGGATGACCTCGACGGCGCGGCGAAGACCGCGACCGGCGCTGCCCTGATTGCCCATCTGTGTGGCGACTTGTTTCTGACGCGCAAGATCGCGCAGGTAGCGGGCCTCGTAAACCGAGTGCGTCAGCGGTTTCTGCACGTAGGCGTGCTTTCCCATCTTCATCGCCAGGGCGGCGGCGAACGCATGATGATGGTCGGGCGTGGCAACGATGACCGCATCGATGTCCCTGCCGGTTTCGTCGAGCATTTTGCGGTAGTCGCGGAAAAGCTTCGCCTGCGGATAGTTTTCTTTTCGCCCGTTTAAGGTGTTCTCATCCACGTCGCAAAGCGCCACAATGTTTTCGCCCAGTTCGGCGCAGTGATCCGTGTCACCGGCCCCTTTTCCACCGGCGCCGATGACCGCGATGTTCAGTTTTTCATTCGGCGATTTGTAGCGGGCGCGGGCCGCTCCGGCGGGAATCGGGACCAGGACTGCGCCCGCCGCCAGCGCCGAGGAATAGATGAAGCGGCGACGAGTGATGAGATTTTGGGACGACGAAGATTGCGGAGAGTTTTGCGTGGCCATGCTCAATGACTAACCATCTCCCGTGCGCCCGCCAAGGAGATTTTGCGTGCGGAAAAATGCAGGCGTCCCTTGACTGCCGTGCGAGAATCCCGGGAACTTTTGTGCGCATTCAGACCATGAATGGTGGGGCGAGACTCCGTCGAGCCCTGATTTCAGTCGTTGGGAGATCAGGGCTCGACGGAGTCTCGCCCAGCCGGTTCATGGTCAGGAGAACCTTCAAATCTTGAATCCGAATCGGAGCCATGAACCGTAGCAGCCGACGTAAGGAGGCTCTAACTTCCTTCGCTCGAATTAGAATGAGCCTCCTTACGTCGGCTGCTACGAAGCTTAAGCTCGTGGCCGCTGCGGACTGGGACTGTGCGCGGTCCGGTTCATGGAACCAGTTTTCCGCGCGATGACGCGACTGAAAACAATCGCCGGCATGGGCGGACGCCGGTTCGAGACGAAGAAAAGTAAATCGCGGCTCGCGCGCTCCCAATGATGAAACTGAAATACATTTCTTTAAACGACCGGCTTTATCGCTACCTCTCGGCCTGCCGCACCCACGCCGACGATCCCGTCCTGGATGCGTTGCGCCGGGAGACCGAGGCGATGGGTGACATCAGCCGCATGCAAATCAGTCGCGAGCAAGGCAGCTTCATGACCCTTCTCGTCGCGGCCGTGGGCGCGAAGTCAGCGATTGAAGTGGGCACGTTCACCGGTTACAGCTCCATCTGCATCGCGCGCGGCTTGCCGGCGCAGGGACGGTTGCTTTGCATTGACGCCAGTGCGGAATGGACTGCCATCGCCCGCCGATATTGGATCCGGGCCGGAGTCCAAAACAAAATCGAGCTGCGCCTTGGCGCGGCCATTCCGTTGCTGAAAAACCTTGAACGTCGAGCCGTCTTCCACTTCGCTTTCATCGACGCCGCTAAAGAAGAATACGGCGCTTATTACGAACTGATTCTGCCGCGCCTGCGGCGCAACGGCGTGATCCTCTTCGACAACATGCTGTGGGGCGGTCGCCTGGGGACCGGGCGAATCCGACAGGCGGGCGGGCGGGCCATCGACGAGCTGAACCGCAAACTGGCGCGCGACAAACGCGTCGAATCCGTCCTGTTGCCCATCGCCGACGGTCTTCAACTTTGCCGAAAGCTGTGAAGCCGTTCGCTGTGTGCGGCGGGCGTCTCGCCTGCCGTAGAACGAATGTGCTATCGGTTCCCCGGGGGCTTCGGCTGCCGGCCCATCAAACGCAGGGTGCCGAAGTTATTTT
>QHPW01000506.1 GCA_003219675.1 Verrucomicrobiota bacterium | reverse complement strand
CCAGTGCGCTGTTTTCCATAAATCAGAAGAACGATTCGTGAACGTAGATCACGTCGCCCGGCTCCAGCCAGAATTTCTTTTCAGGATTGCCCCCCTTCTTCAGCTCGTCGAGCGTGAATTTGTGAGTCTTGCCCTTGCGGCTGACTTCGATGCGATTCTTGTTGGCCGACTTGGTCAAGTCGCCCGCCTGCGCGATGGCTTCGAGAATGTCCATCTTTTGTTCCCCCGGCAGCGCGATGACGCCCGGCTTGTTGACCTGGCCGATCACCGAAACCGTGCGCGCGCGATACTCTTTGACCGTGACAATCACCTGCGGGTCCACCAGGTAATCCTTGCCCAGTTTCTCCTTCAACAGATCCTCCACTTCGGCGGGCGTTTTTCCTTTGACTTCAACGTTTCCCAGAAAAGGGAAGGTAATGGTGCCGCTGGAGGACACGCGCAGTTCCTTGCTCAAGTCCTTTTCACCGACCACATCGATGGTGATGATGTCGAGGGCAGCGATTTTGTGATCGCCTTCCACCACTTCGGCCGACCGGACGCGCGCGCAACCCAACAGACAAACGAGGCAGACCGCCCAAAGGTGCGCTGGTTTTTTCATCATCAATAACCTACCGAGATTCTAAGGCTAACGCGGTTGTCAGCGTAGTCAAACACCAGATTGCTGTTGCTGTCGAACTTCTCATAATCATAAAGCAGCCCGGCTCGGAGCCAGAGTTGGAGGTTATAGTTCAGCGCAAATCCGGCGTGGTAGAGAAGGTCGCGACGCGACGCGAACGCCCCGCTGTTTTCATACTGGCCGTTCTCGAGCGAACCGGTCAAAATCGCCTGTAACTTTCCGTCCGTGGTAATCACGTGGCTGAGTTGGACGCTCACCGTGTCCGCCGTGAAAGCCGAACTGGCGAGCTGGACCGAGATACTGTTCCTACGCGAATAAATCAAAGACGCAACGGTTCTCTCTCCGAATTTTTGGGTAAGCGAAAGCTCCACGACCGGGGAACTGGAACCCGGAGCACCGTTGGAAAACTCCAAAATCTCGTAGCCGACCTTTATGCTGCCCGTCAGCCGGGAATTGAAATCCCCGCTGGCCCCCGCGTAGCCCCCGTAAAGATCCGCGTGCGGCGCGTCCGCCAGGCCGCGGATATTGGGCGACGTGGCTGCCTGACCGTAACGAACCTCGCCGAACAGCGTCACTTTCGGCGCGATTCTGAATCCAACGCCGCCCGTGCCTCGAATTGTGTTTTCATCATAGAGCGACGTGCCCTGTTTGTAATCGGTCGCCTCAAATACGCCATCGACATAGGCGCTGGTCTTTTCGGTGAAGGGATAAGTGAGTCGATAGTCGTCCAAAAACGACTTGCGGTCCACCCGCTGCCCCAGGTTCAAGGTGCCGCCGAGGATGCCGGAAAGAAACTGCACGCGGTCGTTTCCATCCAGCTTGATCCGGCTTCCCTCCAGATGAGTATTCAAGAAAAAGCTGTGGTCGCGATGGTCCTGCGAGGTCTGATTGACGTAGAAGGACTCGTCCATCGTGTAGTCCAGGGTGATGTGATTTGCCTCCTTGCTCCCCAGTTGGAGGTTCATCCCCGGGCTTACGACCGTCACAAAATCGCTTTCGACCGGAACCGACGGGAATCCCGCAACCGGCTTGCCCGGGCGGAAGAAAATGTTGTCGTCGTACTGCTCGCTCACCGCGAGGTGCGGCTTCAAACGAATCGAACCGATGCTGTAAACCAGAACGTCGCTGGCATCGACGGCCCACGCGTGCGCCCCCGCCGCGGAAAGTCCCGCCGCGATGGTCACGAGGCACTGAGCGCGTTTTGAACGAAGCATCAACTATCCTGGAGAAGCCGCGAAGCCAGTCCCGACCGGCGAACGCGCTGGCAACCGGTTAAAAAACCCCCATGTTCCTGCAACCAGACGAAGCGCCCGCCGCCGCTACAGAGACAGCTGCGGCCCCCGGGAGCAGCGAAGCACCGTGTTTCGCGCGCGACAATGCAGACACGACCTGTGCAGCCTGCCGAGGCACGGCAGCGATCACTGCCGCCCGCACGTCATTCGCTTTGACGCCCGGAACGTCCGCAGCCGCCAGAGCCATAGCCGGCGCGGAATCAGGCAATTCGCTGGCGGCGGCGGCGGCGGCGGCCGGCGCCACCGCCGGGGCGCTCGAAGCGATCGCAGCCACTGCAGCCGAAGCCAGGTCCGCGTTAATCGACGCCGCCGCGTGTGCAACGGCCGACGCCACGGCCGCTTTTTCCTTTGTCGGCGCGTTGGCGACCAGTTGGGCTGCTTTCGACGCGATCTGCGCCTTCGGCGTTTTTGTGAGAATGTCTTTGGCGGCCGAAATCCGTTCGGCGGTCTGAGCCACAGTCACATGGGCGCTCAAAGCAAAAAGGCCGCCCACCAAAGTTGCCATACTCAAAATGTTCAAAGTCTTCATATCAAAACCCCCGATGCAGTTGTTGCACGAAGTCCAAACCGGTCAAAAAAGATGCCCCGGCTTGCCGCTGCCGGGCTTTTTATCAGGCGGTACTCTCCGGTGTCACTTCAAAAATTGCGGTACCGTGGTTGGTGCGCGCATCGAGGCCCTGCCCCATTGGAGCGCGGCGCATCGCTCCTCCTGAACACAACCCGTTGATCTCGCGGAGTGATTCTCCGCGCACCCACCTCTGTCCCGCCCCCGCCCCGGCACTGCCCGCGCGCCCCATGTTGGCTCCGCAAATCGCCGCGGTAGTGTCCTAATCTGCTTAAGGTGGGTGCGCCGCTGCCGCGGCGCACGGCGGTGCCGCAGCACCACCGCCACCCAATTAGGACACTACCATCGCCGCCGTTCGCTTGACCCTCTCTGACAAAAGCGGTACAGGGAGGTGAACTTGAGACTCATGCCTGTCAGAACGGTCATCCAACCCGGCAAATCCGCCCCGGGAGTCGGACCTTACAACCGCGTTGGTGCCGGTGATCTGCTTTTTTGCGCGAGTCAGGTTCTCCTCGATTCGCACCAGATTGAACGATAAAACCCGATGAAAGATATCGGCATCATCATCGCGTTCCTGGCGGGCTGCTTCCTGGGGGGCGCTGCCATCGGGTGGTTGCTCAGAGGCAAGCTTCGTCACGCGGCTTCAGAGGCGAAGGCTGAGTCCGATCTGGAGCTGGCGGTTTTGAACGTGCGCATGGCTGACAGAGAAAAGGAGATCGCCGAACTCCGATCGGCATCCGGGGAACAAAAGCGACAAATTACGCAGATCGATTCCCGATTTCATGAGGAATCGAATGCGCGGGCGACCGCTGAGGAAAAAGCCAGACGAATTCCTCAACTTGAAGAGCAGCTCGCCAACAAGGACCAACAGATTCATGATCTGCAGAATCATGTCACCGACTTGAAAATCAGCCGTTCCGAGCTGGAGACAACATTGGCCGAGGAACGCAGAGGTTTTGAGGAAAAAATCGCTCTCCTGAACGAAGCACAAATGAAACTCTCGGACGCTTTCAAGGCCCTTTCGGCGGACGCGCTCAAAAGCAACAACCAGTCATTTCTCGAGCTGGCGAAATCCACGCTCGAACGGTTTCAGGAGACGGCTAAAGGAGACCTGGACCGGCGCCAGCAGGCGATCGATCAACTGGTCAAGCCCGTGAAGGAGTCACTTGAAAAGTTTGATTCCAAGATTCAGGAGCTGGAGAAGTCTCGGGTAGGAGCCTATGAGGGGCTCAACCAGCAGGTCAGGTCCTTGCTCGAGACCCAAACCCAGCTTCGCTCCGAAACCGCCAACCTGGTGCGGGCATTAGGCACCCCGCGGGTGCGCGGACGCTGGGGCGAAATCCAGCTCAAGCGCGTCGTCGAGATGGCCGGCATGCTGGATCATTGCGACTTTTACGAGCAACAAAGCGTCTCCACCGAGGAGGGCCGGCTTCGCCCTGACTTGATCGTTCGATTGCCCGGAGGAAAGAACATTGTTGTGGATGCCAAAGCGCCACTGACGGGCTATCTGGAGGCCAACGAGGCGACTGACGAACCTACCCGGCGGTCGAAATTGCAGGACCACGCCCGCCAGATTCGCGATCACATGACGGCTTTGAGCCGCAAGTCATACTGGGACCAGTTCCAGCCGGCGCCCGAGTTTGTGGTGCTGTTTCTTCCCGGCGAAACATTTTTCAGTGCCGCGCTGGAGCAGGACGCGGCTCTGATCGAGCAAGGTGTCGAACAAAGGGTGATTCTTGCCACGCCAACCACGCTCATTACGTTGCTCAAGGCCGTGGCCTATGGCTGGCGCCAGGAGAACCTCGCCGCCAACGCCAGAGAAATCAGCGAATTGGGAAAGGACCTCTACAAACGCATCGCCGACATGAGCAGCCACATGGGCGACGTGGGTTCCAAGCTTGGAAAAGCCGTGGAGAGTTACAACAAAGCCGTCGGCTCGCTTGAAGCACGCGTGCTGGTCAGCGCCCGCAAGTTTCGCGACCTGGATGCCGCGGGAACGGAACAGGAAATTGACCCGGTCCTGCCAGTGGAGGTCGCGCCTCGACAATTGCAGGCCTCTGAAATGGCTTTGCTCGGCGACGAAGGCGCCGAGGATGAAACAAAGTAGCTCTGCGAGGCACGACCGTCCGAGACGGTTCCCGGATGATGCTCTCCAAAAATCTTTTGTGCTCGCGGAAAATAAATTTGCGCTTA
>QHPW01000142.1:2449-7000 GCA_003219675.1 Verrucomicrobiota bacterium | reverse complement strand
CGCGAATGGCAAGCAGGTCAGATCCAAACTGTGAATCCGCTTTTCATTCTGCTGTTCCTGCCGCTGTTCTCTTACTTCGTTTATCCAGCGTTAAATCGAATCTTCCGCCTCACTCCTCTGCGGAAAATGGGTATTGGTTTCCTCCTCACGGTCCTTTCTTTCTTGGTTCCCGCGTGGATTGAATCTCAACTCGCTGCCGGGCTGAAGCCGCACGCCGGTTGGCAGGTGCTGGCTTATGTCTTCATCTCCGCCGCCGAAGTCGTCATCTCCGTCACGTATCTGGAATTTTCTTACACTCAAGCGCCGCCGAGCCTGAAGTCGGTCGTGATGTCGCTGTATCTTGCTGCTATCGCACTCGGCAACCTGGTTACAGCCCAGGTGAATCATTTCATCCAAAACCCCAACGGCACGACGAAGCTCACGGGAGCGACTTACCACTTGTTCTTCACGGCTCTGATGCTCGGCGCAACAATCCTTTTCGTTATCGTGTCGCCGTTTTACAAAGGCAGGTCTTACATCCAGGGCGAAAGGGAGGCGCCCGCGACTTGATCGACGGCACTCAGCAACAGGGTGCCGTCGCCCACGATAAGACCGGTCGGCGAGGCTCCGACCGGAGCGGCCGAGGCGGCTTCGCTCCTCTGTGCCCTACTTTGCCTGGGTCCGCGGAATCTTCAACTTCTGCCCCACCTTCAGTCGATTGAGGTTCACGCCCGGATTGGCTTCGGCAATGTCGCTGGCGCTGATACCGAAATCCTGGGCGATTTTGGCGGCGGAGTCGCCTTTCGACACCAGGATGATGACCGATGGGAGCGATGGCGGCGCGGAATTGGTTGCAATCGGCGGAGGTGCCGGTCTGGATTCAACCGCAGCCTCGGGCTTCGTCTCCATCACCGGAGGCGACTTGTGATCCTCGACCGGCGCGGACCTTGTCACGGCAGCGTCGGTGTAGAGCAAATATTTTTGGCGCGGCAGGCGAAACGCCTCTTCTCCCGCCTTCCATGACTCCACGACTTCCGCCGCCGACTTTCCGGCCTTCAACTGCCTGCGGATTTCGTCCGTGCCACAAACCTTGTCAAACATCTGAAAATCCTTTTTCCGTTTCATCGCTTCAGCGAACAAGTCACGTCCGCTGGCTTTCTCAATTCCGTCGAGGAGATAGAAGTTGACCGCGACGAGCGAGGCGTGAACCGGGTCCCCAATCTTGAGCAAAGCGCCGTGCAGCCGCTGCCCTTCATGCGTCACGCTGAACGTCGGGAAACTGATGCCGCGGAGGCCGAAACGGCTCATCGCCGCACTCATCCTGTTCGCATCAAGCCAGGGAGCGATGACGCATTCAAAGGGTCGTTTCAGCCGCGTGCCGATGTTCGCGCCGCTCCCGCCGGCCAGTTCTCCGAACAATCCGGTGGCTGCGTAGTAGAGCGGCGAATCTGCGCGCGGCACGTTGGGCGAAGTCGGCACCCAGCGCAGGCCGGTGTCACGCCAGACCATGGTGCGCCGCCACCCTTTCATCGGGATGACAGTCAGTTTGCATGGCTTTTTAATCCAACCCTCGCCATTGATCATCCGCGCCAGTTCGCCGCAGGTCATTCCGTAAGTGTAAGGAATGTTCCACTGCCCGACGAATGAGCGGAACCGGTCGTCCACCATCGGCCCCTCGACGCGTTCGCCGGCCAGGGGATTCGGCCGGTCGAGCACGACGAACTCGACGCCCGCCTCCGCGCACGCCTCCATCGCCAGGCCCATCGTGCTGATGAACGTGTAGGAGCGCACGCCGGTGTCCTGCAGGTCATAGACCAGTGCGTCCAGGCCCTTCAAACTCGCAGGCGCCGGCTTGCGGGTCGCGCCGTAGAGCGAATGGACCGGCAACCCGGTGCGTCGGTCCATCCGTTCCGGGATTGGCACGCCGGCCTTCATGTCGCCATAGAGGCCGTGCTCCGGACCGAACAATGCGACCAGCTTCACTTCCGGCGCGCGGCGCAGCAGATCAATCGTGGACTCGCCGCTGCGATTGACGCCGGACGGATTGGTGATAAGGCCAACGCGCTTTCCCTGCAACTCCTTGAAACCGTTCGCGGCGAGCACGTCGCTGCCGAGTTGCACCTGCGCCGGCGCATCGGGCACCAACGCCAAAACTCCGGCGAGGAATACGAAACGAATCAAAGCGTACATGAGCGGAGAGTAAACGGAATCCCTGGGCGCGCAAAATGTTTATCCTATTTCTTTGGAACCGTTGGTGCCATTATTTCAATCCCTGACTGCGAATGGGAACGGCTGTTTGCAAGCCGGATCGTTTTTCTTCTCCGTGACAGTCCTGCCCATCGCGGCTAATTTCCGCTCATGTCGCAACGCGCGTTGACGCTTGGCCATTCGCCCGACCCGGACGACGCCTTCATGTTTTACGGTCTGGCCAAAGAGTTGATTCCCACGCACGGTTTCCATTTCCAGCACGTTCTGCAGGACATTCAGACACTCAACGAACGGGCCACGCGCGGCGAGCTGGACATCTCGGCCATCAGCATCCACGCCTACGCTTACGTGAGCGAGCAATATGCGCTGCTGCCCAGCGGCGCGAGCATGGGCGACGGTTATGGCCCGATGCTCGTGGCCAAACAGAAGCTCACCAAGGACGAAATCGCCCGCAAGAAGATTGCCGTGCCAGGCACGATGACCAGCGCGTTTCTCGCCCTGCAACTCTGGCTCAATCAAACGCGGAACGCGGAACGCGGAACTCCGCATTCCGCACTCCGCGCTCCGCACTTGAATTACGCCGTAGTGCCGTTCGACCAGATCTTCAGGACCGTTCGGGACGGCCAGGCCGACGTGGGCCTCATCATTCACGAGGGCCAGCTCACGTATCAGAATGAAGGCCTGGTGGTGTGCGAGGACCTGGGCTCCTGGTGGGGTCGGGAGAACGGCGGCCTCCCCCTGCCCCTGGGCGGAAACGTGATTCACAAGCGATTCGATCCAACGACACGCAAAATCATTTCGGACATTCTCACGGCCAGCATTCGATACAGCCTCGATCATCGGGTGGAGGCCGTGCAGCACGCGCTGCAATTCGCCCGCGACATGGGCCGCGACCTCGCCGACAAGTTCGTCGGGATGTACGTGAACCACTGGACGCTGGATTACGGCGAGAAAGGGCGCGAATCCATCCGGCGTTTCCTGGGCCAGGCTTACGAGCGCGGGTTGATTCCGCACCGGCAGGACCTGGAGTTTGTGACTGAGTAAAGGAATGAATCCGCCAGTGTCAGCACGAAACGACAGCAGTTCGGCCGCGTACATTGCGCCTTTTCTCCGTCGCTATCGCCTTGTCATCGCCATCGACCTGGCTTTCTGTCTGCTTCACTTGCCTCTGGCGGTTTTGGCAGCGGTTCAACTGATCAGAACACCGACTGGCTCTCAAGTCATGTTCCTAGGCTTCTCATTGGTCATTCACGGCGTGATATTCGCCCTCGGACTTCTGACGAATCGGAAAATGCTCCGCGGAGATTTTTCCTTCGCGACGTTGGCTTATATCAACGCTGCTGTCTCAATGCTTGGGAGAATCGGAGCCTTCGGTCTGGTCGTTCATTTACAAGCGATGGACGTTCTGGAGACAATGACAAATCCCGAAATCATGGGAGGACCATTCCTCGTTCTCCTCCCGGTTCTCGGGTTCAATGCGTTTTACGCCAGCGCGGCGCATTTGTTGGCCAAATGGACGCGCATTTTGGGTTGCATCACCGAAGCGAACGACAAATCTTAAGCGCCGATGAAATACCGACGCTTCGGCAAAACCGAAATCCGTATGCCGGTGATTTCCTGCGGCGGAATGCGCTATCAATACAAATGGCGGGATGTCGAACCGAAGGAGGTCCCGAAAGAGAACCAGGAAAACCTCGAAGCCACAATCCGTCGCGCGTTTGAGCTTGGGATCAATCATTTCGAGACCGCGCGCGGCTACGGCTCGTCCGAAATGCAACTCGGCAACATCCTGCCGGCCTTGCCCCGCGACAAAATCGTCGTGCAAACCAAGGTCGCGCCGCACAAAAAGCCGAAGGATTTTCTAAAGACTTTCGAGCAGTCCCTGAAGCATCTGCGGCTTGACTACGTCGATCTCCTCGCGCTGCACGGCGTCAATCATCGGCAGTTTCTTGAATGGTCGCTGAAGAAGAAGGGCTGTGTGGCGGCGGCGCGCCAGTTGCAGCGCGACGGGTTCGTTCGCCACATCGGTTTCTCGACCCACGCCACCACCGACGTCATTCTCGACGCGGTGAACAGCGGCGAGTTCGATTACCTGAACGTTCACTGGTATTTCGTCAACGACCTGAACTGGGCGGCCCTCGAAGCGGCGCACCGGCGCGACATGGGGGTTTTCATCATCAGTCCGAACGACAAGGGTGGAAAACTGTATTCACCGCCGAAGAAGCTGGTGGAGTTGTGCGCGCCGCTGACGCCGATGCAGTTCAACGACCTTTATTGCCTTGCCCGAAAGGAAGTGCACACTTTGAGTTGCGGCGCGGCGAGGCCGGGCGATTTCGACGAGTACGTCCGAGCTCTGGATGACTA
>QHPW01000142.1:408-2437 GCA_003219675.1 Verrucomicrobiota bacterium | reverse complement strand
GATTGAAGCCCGTTTGCGCGAGGAAATGGACCGGAGCCTCGGGGCGGACTGGTGCAAGCGTTGGTTCGAGGGTCTGCCGCAGTATGTCGATGTTCCCGGACAGATCAATCTGCTCGAAATCCTGCGTCTTTGGATGCATGCGAAATCGCTCGGACTGGTGGACTGGGCGAAGATGCGCTACAACCTGCTCGGCCAGGGGGACCACTGGTTTCCGGGCGAGAACGCGGCGAAGGTTGCGCATCTGAATCTGCGCACCGCGCTGGCGCGAAGTCCGTTTGCCGAAAGGATTCCCGCCATTCTTGATGAAGCCCATGAAATGTTGTTCGAGGCGCCGCGAAAGCGGTTGAGTCAGAGTTGAGCTTAGAACCCATCTCATAAATACGGACCCATTCCCTATTTATGAGATGGGTTCTGATTTGAGTCGAATTTGAGTTTGCCGGAATTGCCGGTTCGCGGAACAATAATCCCATGCGCGGACGCGTGGTGCTTTCGATTTCGCTCGGCCTGAACGTCGCAATGGCGGCGCTCTGGTGGTACATTGCGCGTGCCGTTACGGCAAGAACCGACACCTTGACGGCCACGCCGCCGCCGGCAGATGCGGGCAGGGCCTACAAAACCAGCGTTGTGGTTCGCCGGCAGAATTTCACCTGGGACGAAATTGAGTCCGCCGATTATGCCACTTACATTTCCAATCTTCGGGCCATCGGTTGTCCGGAAGCCACAATTCGTGACATCATCGTCGCCGATGTGAACCAACTTTTCGCCCGCCGCCGCGCGACGGAGGTCGTCGGCGCGGAACAGCAATGGTGGCGTTCCGAGCCGGATCCGGACGTCACCCAGGCCGCCTCGGAAAAGCTTAAGGCGCTGGAAACCGAGCGGCGCACATTGCTGACAACGTTGCTCGGGTCGGAATGGGAGTCCAGTTATTACCCGTATCCAGCGCACCCGGGCAGTCCGCCGTTGGACGGACCGATTCTCGGCGCGCTGCCGCCCGGGACAAAACAGGCGGTCCGCGATGTCGAGAGCCGGGCGGCGGAGAGGCGCCAGACGTATCTGGACGCGCTGCAGAAGGAGGGCAAGCAGACCGACCCGGCCGAGCTTGCCCGTCTGAGGCAACAAACGCGAAGCGAACTGGCGCAAGTGCTGGGCTCCGAGCAATTGGAGGAATATCTTCTGCGTTATTCCAGTAACGCCACCGCGCTGCGCAATGAACTGCACGGGATGCCCCTGACGCCGGACGAGTTTCGCAATCTCTTTCGTTTGACAGATTCGATGGACCAACAGCTCCAACTCCTGGCCGGCAGCGACGATGCCGCCAGCCTCAAGCACCGCCAGGAACTGGAACAGCAGCGAGACCAGGCGATCCAGCAGGTGCTTGGCCCGGATGATTACAAAAAGTACGGACTGCTGCAGGACCCGATCTATCGCGACACGCAAACTGTCGCCCGGCAATCCGGCGTCCCGTCGGACAAGATTCTTCCCTTGTACAAAATCAACCGCGAGACCGAGCGGGAACAGCAGAGCATTCGCGACGATGCCACTCTGACGGCCGAGCAAAAGGAGCAGCGGCTGGAAGCGGTCCAATTGGCCCAACAGAATGCCTTGCGCAAGCTGCTCGGCGGGGAGATTTATCAGCGCATCCTGCAGCAGAACACCAAACCATGAGTTCCTCCTTCCCGCAAACGAACAACGAAGGCATGGCCGCGGAACACAAGCAGACCGGCACCCCTTCGGCGCGCATCCTGCTGGTGGATGACGACCCCGTCAACCAGATGGTTGCGCTCGGCTTGCTTCGTCGCCACGGCTGGGAGGCCGTTGCCGCCTCAAACGGCGAGGAAGCGCTTCGGATTCTTTCCAAACAAAGATTCGATTTGATCCTGATGGATCTGCAGATGCCGGTGATGGACGGGCCCGAGGCTACCCGCCGCATCCGCCAAATCGCGCCCGATGCGCATATTTTGGTGCTGACGACCTATGCCACCGACGAGTTTATCTTCAAGGCGCTGCGGGCCGGCGCGCAGGGCTATTT
>QHPW01000142.1:0-386 GCA_003219675.1 Verrucomicrobiota bacterium | reverse complement strand
CTCGCGGCGGGCATGGATGATTTCCTGAACAAGCCTGTGAATCCGCGCGACCTTTACGCGGCGGTCGAAAAGTATATCGGGACCCATCAGTGATGATTCGACGGACGCTCTCGGGAATTTGCCGTGGGCAAACGATAACGGTGACGAACACCTACAACAACGCGCGACTGCGAAGCGGGTTGGTTCTCCAGCAACCCGCCGGCACGTGGACCAACGGCTTCACCTGGGACGCCGCCCATCGACTGAGCACGGTCAGCTCCCCGGCGGGGACGTTCACCTACACATACAAAGAGTAGAGCAGGCGTCCCGCCTGCCAATCAAACTCTCCCTCCCGAATACGAGTTACATCACAAACACCTATGACTCGGTCGCCCGCCTGACGGGCA
>QHPW01000141.1:13224-17286 GCA_003219675.1 Verrucomicrobiota bacterium | reverse complement strand
CATTGCGGCTCAGGCCGGCCTTCTGCATTTTTTCCTGATCTTCCTTGCTGATCTTTGCGCGCTCCTGCTTGTCGAGTTTGCCATCCTTGTTGGCGTCGTATTTTTCCAGCAGTTCCTTCCGCAGCTTGCGCTGTTCTTCAGTCAGCTTGGGACGTTTCTTCCCGGCGTTGTCGGCGTCGGCCGCGCGGACGAGCGCCGGCGCGAAGGTTCCCAGAAGGGAGAGGCTGAGTGCCAATGCGAGTAGTTTTTTCATAGTGCTGTTTTATTTTGTTGTTTCATTTTTTTTGTGAGCCATCGTCCGGCCACCCGCCGGACCGACCTGCTCACGATTTGTTGGCTGGTTGGACGAGGCGACAAAAAGAAAGGTTACAAAGCATCTTGGGAGTGCGGGCGCGAAGCGCAGGCGCTGAGCACCGCGGCGATGACCGGTTCGATTTCGATGCCTTTCATGCAGCGGAAATCAATCGGACACGCGCGCAAAAAACACGGCGAACACGGCGCGTTGGATTTCAACAGATGATGACGCGAATCGCCGGGCAGACCGGGGCCGGTCAGCTCCGGTGACGTGCTGCCAAAGATAGCCACCACCGGCGTCCCGACGGCGGCGGCGACGTGCATCGGGCCGGTGTCGTTGCTGAGCAACAGGCGGCAGCATTTCAACAGCGCGCAAAGCTCGCGCAAGGTTGTTCTGCCCGCGAGGTTCAGCGGCGGGGCGGAGGGGAATGTCTGCTGCAGCGAGTCCGTGATGCCGGCTGCGATTGAAACGTCCGCCGGGCCCCCGACAATGAGCCAGCGACAGTTCGCGCGTTTTTGTGTTTCCGTTGCCGCGGCGATGAAACGGTCAGGGAGCCAGCGTTTGGCGGGGCCGTATTCAGCGCCCGGGTTCAGGCCGAACCATGTCCCGCCGCTCGTGAGCGAGAATTTTTGATTTGCGGCGGCGACCTCTGCTTCGGTCACTTCGAGAAACGGCGGCAGCGGTTCGGGGTTGGCGCCGAGCGCGGCGACGAGGTGAAGGTACTGGTGAATGTGATGGGCGCGAGACGATGGGGGACGGGCGACGGGGGCGGGTCCGGCGATGAGTTCCTGGATTTCGGCGAGCGGCCGTTTGCGCATGGTGACGGCGTCGGGTCGCGGAAGGACGCGGGTTGTCAGAAAACAATTCCGCCACGGACGCGAGTAGCCGATGCGATGCGAAATTCGCGCCAGCCAAAGCTCCAACGCGGAGCGATGCGAATTCGGCAGCGCGAGACCGATTTGGAAATTTCCCGCCCGCATTTTTTTCGCGACCGACCAGAGGGTGTCGCGCCTTGAGCAAGCCAGCACGGCATCTACGGCAGGATGATGAAGCCACAAATCGGCCAGCTTGTCGCGGGTGAGCATGGTGAGTACGGCGTCCGGCCTCCACTTGCCCGGTTTCCAGCGGTTGTGGACCCAGAACCAGTTTGCCGGATCGCGGCGGACGGCCGCTTCGAAGGCGTGGTTGACGTCGCGCATGATCGCTTCCGTCGATCGGGGCCGGCCGTTTTCGCGGGTGGGGATTTCATCGCCGGCTTCAATGTTCCAGCGGGCGAGCCCGACGCGATAGCAGATGCCGGTGTGCAAAGGGCAATCGTATCGCAGCGCAAAAAGGGCGGGCGCGGCGCTGGTAGAGCAGTCCTGTCCGAAAAACGGCAGCCGCAGACCGTTGTCGCCGGCGTGTTGATCGGCCAGAAGTCCGAGCAGCAACCCGGTATCGCTGATGGCGCCTTTGAGCGCGGCGGCCTCGGTGCGCCGCTCGAAAAAAAGGCAGCCCGACCGCTCGCGCAGAGACTGGATCAGGCGGTTGAGCGAGGGCTGGCGCAGCGCGCGATAAGTCGTGGCACATTTGAACCCCGGCACGAACTGGCAGAGGCGGGCAAACAGTTCGAAATTGCCGAAATGACCGATGGCCACGATCCTGCTTTGCGGCCTCCCGCGGGTCTGGTGAGGCAACATTTTTTCAACGCCCACACATCGCACGTACGGTTTCAATTCCTCCGGGCTCATCCCGGCCGTTTTCACCGCGCAGGAGAAATTTTCGCCGATGCGCCGAAAATTTTCCTTCGCCAGAGCGCGGATTTGGGCCGGCGACTTTTCCGCGCCGAAGCACCTCGCCAGGTTATTCAACGCGACGCGCCGATGCCGCGCATCGAGCCAGTAGGCAAGGCCTCCGCCGGCCCGGCCGATTCGCGCCACGACGCGGAGCGGGAGCGACTGCAACACGGCGATCACCAGGCGCGCCGGCCAGTAAAGCAACATATCCATGGCCTACTGGAAACAGATCCGCCGGACCACGTCGCGGAAGTCGTCGCCGCCGCGGAGGATTTTGATCTCGACGCGCATGAAGAAAATGGGCAGGTCACGGCGGTCGATTTTCGGGAAGCGGACGGCGTCCTTTTGCGTGGTGATAATGGCGTGCGCCTGCCGCTTCTTGCTGCGGTTGATGACGTTCAACACCTCCTGCTGGCTGAACCGATGATGGTCGGCGAAGCGTTTGGAATAAACCAGTTCACCGCCGAGGGCGGCCAGACTGCGCTCAAAGCTTTCCGGCTGCGCGATGCCGCTGAGCGACGCGACTTTTTTGCCCGGGAGCAAATCCAGGCCGTGCCGCTCGCCGGTGAAAACGTCCTCGAAGTAAAGCGGATGATGCACGCACTCAATGATGCCGGCGCCTGAATTGTGCTGCGCGATGCGCTGGCGGAGCGGGGCGGTGTTGCCATCGCTCTTGGTGATGAAAATCGTGCTGGCCCGGGCCAGGTGCGACGGCGGCTCGCGCAAGGTGCCGCGCGGCAACAGATACTCGTTGCCGAAGGGTTGCTGGTAATCAATGAGCACAACGTCCATGCGCCGGCCGCGCAGTTTCCAGTATTGAAAGCCGTCATCCAGCAGCAGGGTGTCACAGCCGAATTTTTCAATCGCGTAGCGGCCGCTCTTCACACGGTCCTTGTCCACCAGCACGACGACATCCTTGAGGTTGGACGCGAGCATGTACGGTTCGTCGCCCGCGGTCTCGGAATCGAGCAGCAGCGATTTGCCGTCGGAAACGACGCGAGGCGGCGTGCGGTCGTGCCGGAAGAAAAGCTTGTCGATCAATCGTTTGGTCAAGGGCGGTGGTTTGGAACGGTAGCCGCGCGAGAGGATGGCCACGGTGCGTCCCTGGTCGCGCAGTTCGCGCGCGAATTTTTCCACCACCGGCGTTTTGCCCGTGCCGCCGACGGTGAGGTTGCCGATGGCGATGACCTGGACGCCCAGGGTGGTGTCGCGCAGAATGCGCACGTTGTAGAGGAAACGGCGCGCTTTGACCAGGACCTGAAAAGCCTTGGAAAGCGCGAACAACGCGCCGCGCATGAGGGCCGCGCGTTTCCCGCGGCGTTGTTCAAAAATGACTTCGAGGACGAAAGTCTCAGCGGCTTCGGTCCAGGCACGGAATCGTTCGCGCATCTGGGCGGAGTTTGCCCACGCGCGCAGCACGAAGCAAGCGGCCACAGACGCCGGCAGTGTCCTAATCTGCTTAAGGTGGGTGCGCCGCTGCGGCGGCGCACGGCGGTGCCGCAGCACCGCCGCCGCCAGATCAGGACACTCCGCGGGTGCCGGCGCGGCGTCTCTTCGATGGAGCGGCCCGCGATTCAAATTCCATTTGCCTTTAGTCTCGTTTTCGGAACACTCCGGCGCATGAGCAAGACGAACAAGTTCGCCGCCTATCCGCGCCTCAATCCGATCGGGGTGGGCAAAGACATTTCCGCCGCCGACCTCATCGACGGGACTTTTCTGGCCTACAACGGCGGGCGGCTGCGTGAAGCGGCGAAATTGCTCGCCGGGAAGATGCTGCCCGACGACGGGTTCATCGGCTTGAGCCTCACCGGCGCGCTCACGCCTGCGGGCCTGGGCAAATCGTGCCTCCTGCCGCTCATGAAGGCCGGCTTTGTGGATTGGATCGTTTCCACCGGGGCGAACCTTTACCACGACCTGCATTACGGCCTCGACATGGCGCTCTACCAGGGTTCGCCGTTCCTCGATGACGTGGAATTACGCCGCGAGGGGGTG
>QHPW01000141.1:7417-13032 GCA_003219675.1 Verrucomicrobiota bacterium | reverse complement strand
CCGGCGACAGCTCGATCGGGATGAATGTGGCCGCCATGGCCCTGCGCGATTCGAAGCTGCTGTTCGACGTGAATCGCGACGTCAATCAGACGGCAGCGATTGTCTATGAAGCGAAATCCACCGGGCACAAATCCAGCGTATTCATCCTGGGCGGCGGTTCCCCAAAAAACTTCATGCTTCAGACTGAGCCCCAAATCCAGGAGGTCATGGGCCTGCCGGAAAAGGGCCACGATTACTTCCTCCAGTGCACCGATGCCCGTCCCGATACCGGCGGCCTTTCCGGCGCCACGCCGGCCGAAGCGGTGAGTTGGGGCAAAGTCGATCCGGACACGCTGCCTGATTGCGTCGTTGCGTATGTGGACTCGACCATCGCGCTGCCCCTGTTGACCGCCTATTGTCTGAGCCGCGTGAAACCCCGGAAATTGAAACGGCTCTACGACCGCCGCGACGAAATGCTGGACAAGGTGAAGGCGAGGTACCTCGAGGCCGGCACAGTCGCAAAGGTCAAGACCGGCCGAAAAATCGCCAAACGCGCCAGCGGCGCCGGCCTGAGGAAGAATTAGTTTCGAAGCGGGCCGGGGGCCACCTGCGCGTTCTGACACCCGGGATTGGCAGGCCATGTGCAGGAACGCGTGGCTGGGAAGCCCCGCCAACCCGCAGCCTGAAAGGACGCTTCCAGCGTGCAGGTTCCGGCGGCAGTTCCCACGGTTTTCCAACCGCCCATCGGGACCATGAACGGTGGGGCGAGACTCCGTCGAGTCCTGACCTCCCAACGACGGAAATCAGGGCTCGACGGAGTCTCGCCCCACCCGGTTCACAAAGAGCACCACGACTTTTCAGGCGAGTGTCTGATGCGCCGCAGCAACGCCATTGTCGCCAACCTGACGCTTGCATTCCACAAAAGAGGGATGATAATCCCCTTTTGTTCGGGGCGCGCCATGGCGCGCCGTCGACGTAATGACATGAGCGATTCGCCTGACAGCGGTTTGGATTTAGAGGACCTGGAGCTGCAGCTCCTGCCCGCCTGGGCCAGGCAGTCGCCGGACGCCAATCGCTACTCCAAATACGAAGGCGGCGAAGGGGAATCCGGTCCGAGTCCGTGAACGCAGACCGCGCGATGAACGAGCAGTCCCGCCGCGTGGGGAGCGGGGCGGCCGTTTCACCCGACCGCAACGCGAAGAGAAACGCGAACCGGCCCTGGCATTGCCGGAGATTGTCGTGCAGTTTGTGCCGGAGGAGAGGGGCGTTGAATCGCTTGCGCGCCAGATCAAGCTGACCGGGCGCGCGTATCCGGTTTTTGACATCGGCCATTTGATTCTGAAACGGCCGGACCGGTATCAGGTCACCTTCAGCGTGGTGAAAAAGCCGGACGGACTGATCGCCCAACCGCTCTGGCTTTGCAACCTGGACAACACGCTCTGGCTTTCCGATCAGGACGCCGTGAATCATGTGTTGCGAAAACACTTTGACACGTTTTACAAAGCCGAACGCACGCCGACCGATCCGCCCAAAGGCACTTACACCTTCGTCGCGCAATGCAGTTTGAGCGGAGTGATTCTCGGACCGCCGAACTATCACGATTACCAGAACAAGCTGCGCAAGCTGCACGCGGAGCGGTTTTCAGGCATGCCCTTCGAGGTTTACAAGGCGAAGGTCATAATCGTGAAGGACGAAGCGGTGGTCAAGAAGTGGGTCGAAGACCAGAGCTGGAAGACGGAATACAGTTGCCTCAACGTGCCCGAGACGAAAAAGCTCGCCGGCCTGGAAGAGGTGGAAAAGCACTTCCGCGAGGTGCATTTCGGAAACATCCTCCGCTCGATCGAATCGCACGCGCTGCCGGGCACGGCAGCGCAACAGTTGCCGACGCCGGCTTTGCGCCAGCTGCTGCGCCGCGCCTGGGACGAACAGCAGCGGTTCCCGCTCAAAGTCGTCACCACGCTGAGCCAGCAATTCGCCACGCACGGCCTGCAATTCTTCAAAGTCAATAAGACCATCACCCATGTCGCGGTCGCGCGGCCGCATTATCTCGATCTGCAAGCGACGCCGGTCTCCGAAGGAGTCAAGCGCATCGTGGAATACATCAACGCCCATTCAGGATGCACGCGCCGGCAATTGATTGAAGCGCTGGCGCCCTCGCCCCAGGCGGTGGTTGCGCCTGTAACGCCGGCGCCCGCCGAGGTGACGGTGAACCCGGGCCAACCTGAGGCTTCTTCAGTGGCGTCACATTCAGACATGCGCGAACCGACGGCGGAACAAACCCTGGTCATTGCGGATTTACACTGGCTGATTCATCAAGGGCACGTTTTGGAGTTTGCCAACGGCAGGATTGAGAGTGCCCGGAGACCGATTGTAAAAACGCCCAGGCCGGAGCCGAAGCGGGCGGAGTCCGGCCCTGAGCCGACCGCCGCGAACGATGAAATCCCGGAGAGTTCAAAGCCGATTGTCAATGCGGAATCCGCTTCGCCGACCGAAACGCCTCGGGAAGGTCCCCCCGCCAACCAGCGGACCGCGCAGGGGCCCGTGCCGCCGGAGGGAACGGGAAGTTCTCCTCCCATCGAATCCCGCGCAGAAACAGAGCCTGCGGAGCCGTCTCCATGAACCGGGGTGGGGCGAGACTCAGTCGAGCCCTGGTTTCTGTCGTTGGGGGAGCTTTTCGCTACGCGCCGTTTAGAAGCGCCACGGCATAGTCGCGGTTCATCCGGGCGATGAAGCTCAGGCTGATTTCCTTCGGGCAAACCGCTTCGCACGATCCGGTGACGGTGCAGTTGCCAAAGCCTTCCGCGTCCATCGCATTGACCATGTTCATCACGCGCCGTTCCTTCTCGACTTTGCCCTGCGGGAGCAAGCCGAGGTGGGAAACCTTCGCGGCCACGAAGAGCATCGCGCTCGCGTTCTTGCACGCGGCGACACAGGCGCCGCAGCCGATGCACTGCGCGGCGTCCATGGCGCGGTCGGCGTCGTCTTTGGAGATCGGGATCGCGTTGGCGTCGGGCACGCCGCCGGTCGAGACGGAAATGAAACCGCCGGCCTGAATGACGCGATCGAACGCGCTGCGGTCCACGACGAGGTCGCGGATGACCGGGAAGGCGTTGGCGCGCCAGGGTTCGATGGTGATGGTGTCGCCGTCCTTGAAATGCCGCAGGTGGAGTTGGCAGACGGTGGTCCCTTTTTGACCGCCGTGCGGGATGCCGTTGATGACGAGCGAACAGGCGCCGCAGATGCCTTCGCGGCAATCGGAGTCGAAGGCGATCGGTTCCTCGCCGCGCGCGATGAGCTCCTCGTTCACCACGTCGAGCATTTCCAGGAACGACATGTCGGGGATGAGGTTTTTGGCCTCGTAGCTTTCGATGCGTCCGGGTGAAGCCGCGTTCTTTTGGCGCCAGACTTTCAAGGTCAGGTTCATGGCAAACTCTTTTCAATAACGGACCCGCACCTCGCGCCGTTTCCGCGGTATCGGCGCGGCGTTGCCGGTTTCGCGCAAGGTGTGGAAGCCGATTTCGCGGCGCTCCGGGTATTTCGCCGGACCCTGTTGGGACATCAGTTGTCGGATCGCCTCAAAAACAATTTTGAATTTGCGGTCGTATTTCTTTTCCAAATCGTCCAGCCGTTTCGCCAATTCAGAATTGGACGCGAGCCATTGCCGCAAGCGCACGAACGCGCGCATGATTTCGACGTTCACGCGCACCGCTCGCGGGCTGCGCAGAACGCTCGACAGCATGGCGACGCCTTGCTCGCTGAAGGCGAAGGGCAGCTTTCTGCGTCCTCCGTGATCCAATCTTGAAGTCACAATTTGTGACTTCAAGATTCCAACAAACTCTGGCCGAGTGGGTTGGAACATAAAGTCCTTTGGAAATCTCTCTCGGTTTCGGGTCACCGCCTGGTTGAACGCTTTCGTTGAGACCCCATAAAGCTCCGCCAAATGAAAATCCAAAATGACCTTTTGCCCTCGAATCAACAAAACGATGCGCTCGATCCTCTCCGGCGAAATGCTCTCAATCCGTTTGGCGTTCATAGTCCTCTATTTCGGGCACAAGGTGTGACCGGTGTAGTCGCGCTGCTCATTTGTAACTTCTCGTGCTCATGTGCACTTCCTCGTAAACTAGCGGCTCTTTGTGCAACGCGGGCGGCTTGTCCGGTCCTTGGTACTCCCACGCGGCGACGTAGGCGAAATGGTCGTCGTCGCGTTTGGCTTCGCCGTCTTCGGTCTGGAATTCCTCGCGGAAATGGCCGCCGCAGGATTCGTTGCGGTGGCGCGCGTCGAGGCAGAGCAGTTCGGCGAATTCCATGAAGTCGGCCACACGCCCTGCGTACTCCAGATTCTGGTTCAGTTCGCGGCCATCGCCGGTGACGTTGACCTCTTTCCAGAATTCCTCGCGCAACAGCGGGATCCGGTTCAAGGCCTCCTTCAAGCTGGTTTCAGTCCGCGCCATGCCGCATTTTTCCCACAGCAGCCTGCCCAGGTCGCGGTGCAGGCTTGTCACGGTTCGTTTGCCCCGGATGGACAGCAACTTTTGGGTTTGCGCGCGGACGTCCGCCTCGACTTTCCTGAACTCGGGGTGGCCGGTCGAGGGTTTTGCCTGTTTCGAGGAGGCGAAGTAATGGCCGACGGTGTAAGGGAGGACGAAATAGCCGTCGGCAAGTCCTTGCATCAGCGCGCTGGCGCCGAGGCGGTTCGCGCCGTGGTCGGAGAAGTTGGCCTCGCCGATGACAAACAGGCCGGGGATGTTGCTCATCAAATTGTAGTCCACCCACAAGCCGCCCATGGTGTAATGCACCGCCGGATAAATGCGCATCGGCGTCTGATACGCGTTCTCGCCGGTGATCTTCTCGTACATGTCGAACAGGTTGCCGTAGCGCTCGCGAATCCTGTCTTCGCCCAGGCGTTTGATGGCGTCGGCGAAATCGAGATACACGCCCAGCCCGCCGGGTCCGACACCCCGGCTCTGGTCGCAAACCTCCTTCGCCGCGCGCGAAGCGATGTCGCGCGGGGCGAGGTTGCCGAAGCTCGGATATTTTCGTTCCAGATAATAGTCGCGGTCCGCTTCGGGAATCTGGACGGGCGATTTTGAACAGTCTTCCTTTCGTTTGGGCACCCAGACGCGGCCATCGTTGCGCAACGATTCGGACATGAGCGACAGTTTCGATTGATGATCGCCGCTGACGGGGATGCAGGTCGGGTGAATCTGCGTGTAACACGGGTTGGCGAACGCCGCGCCCTTCTTGCAGGCGCGCCAGGTGGCGGTGACGTTGCAGCCTTTGGCATTGGTGGAGAGAAAGAAGACGTTGCCGTAGCCGCCGGTCGCCAACACGACCGCGTCACCGGCGTGAGAGGATATTTCACCGCTGACCAGATCGCGCGCGACGATGCCTTTGGCGTGACCGTCGATGATGACCAGATCGAGCATTTCGGTGCGGGGAAACATTGTGACGTTGCCCAGGCCGATTTGTCGGCAGAGCGCCTGGTACGCGCCGAGCAAGAGTTGCTGGCCGGTCTGGCCGCGGGCGTAGAACGTGCGCGAGACCTGCGCGCCGCCGAAGGACCGATTGTCCAGGTAGCCGCTGTATTCGCGGGCGAACGGCACGCCTTGCGCGACGCACTGGTCGATGATGTTCAC
>QHPW01000141.1:0-7386 GCA_003219675.1 Verrucomicrobiota bacterium | reverse complement strand
GTCGTTCTTGTAGTTTTTCGCCGCGTTGATGCCGCCCTGAGCGGCGATGCTGTGGGCGCGGCGCGGGCTGTCCTGGAAGCAAAAACACTTCACGTTATAGCCCAGTTCGGCCAGGGTCGCGGCGGCCGAAGCGCCCGCGAGTCCGGAGCCGACGACGATGAGGTCGAATTTGCGTTTGTTAGCCGGGTTGACCAGCTTCATTTCAAAGCGATGCTTGTCCCATTTTTGCGTCAGCGGTCCGGAAGGAATGTGGGCGTCGAGAGTCATGTCAAGCGCCTCCCGAAGCTCAAAATCCAAAGCCCAAAGCTCAAGGGAAATTCCAAACTCCAAACACCAAACGCAGATCGCGAACACGTTGAAGTTTGAAGCGTTGAGCTTCTCTTGAGCTTTGACCTTTGGGCTTTGAGCTTCATTTCACCGCCTCCTTTCCGTAGCCCAACAGCACCGCGATGGGAATGGAGACGTAACCGAGAAAAATCAGCCACGCCGCCGCTTTGGCGAAACGATCCAACGACGGTCCGTAAACATCGTTCTTCCACCCGACGGACTGGAACATTGCGCCCGCGCCATGATTGAGGTGCAGGCAAAGCAACCCGATCGCCAGAATATAGAAAGCGGAGACCAGCGGACGCGAGAAGCCGGTCACCATCATGCGATAGACGTCATGCCGACCTTTGGCATCCTGAAACGCAACAAAATCCTGGCCGGTCAAATTGATCGACTTCGCCTGCACCGTGAAGTGAAGCAAATGATAAATCACAAACACGGCGACGATCAGGCCGCTCATCAGCATGGTTCGCGACGCGTAACTGGCCACGGTCGGATTCCAGTCCGCGTAGGGCATGGGCCGCGCCTCCTTGTTCTCCGCCGAAAGTTTCACCGCCGACCAGATGTGCAGCGCGACCGCCGCGAGCAGTCCCAGCCGCGCCGGCCAGAGGATTTCTTTGTTGGCCTGCAGAAAGTGGCCATAACGGTTGATGGTTTCCGCGCCGAGAAAAATCTGGAGGTTGCCCAGCAAATGGCCGACAACGAACAGGAACAACGCGGCGCCGGTGACGGCCATGATGTATTTTTTGCCGAGCGAAGACTTGAACAGATTCGCGATGATGTTCATTTGGGACCCGGCGTGCTGGGCGACGAAGCCCGGCGCCCGGTCAAGCGTCGGGGAATCTAATAATCCACGGCGAACAACGTCAATGCGCCTGAAGCAGGTATAAGGGGGGCTTGGCGGCGGGTAATTCGGGCTAATTGGCGACTGCTTGGCGCTTGAACCCAGCCGATTACCACGGCTGGACGCTGGCCAAGGCCCAATCAATCAAAGACGTCGGGGTGATCGGGTTATGGCAGTATCAGGCGGCAGAAACTCGGCGTGGATTCTTTATTCCAAATGGAGGACTGAACCTCAGGGTTGGGAGGGGCGCATCCTGACACGCCCCCGACTCGACTGGCGCCGCGGAGCGCCGATCTCCGATCCGGCGCGTTTCGGCGTGCTTTTGCAGACCTGCCGGGTCGGGGACCGGCGCTCCGGGGGCAGTGCCAGGAAGCCCGGTTGGGAGCGCCGGCATGTTGCCGGCCCTGATTCAGGGACGGCGTCACACGGTCCCGCCCTCTGGACGTGAAACTATTGAGCAATTCCCAAGGTTGCAACGCCTGGCGCGACGTGTGCTACGTTTGTGGCGTCAACTCATGAGAAAGCTCTTGGCCGCGCTGCTTCTGTGCGCTCTTACCTGGCCGTTCGGCCTCTCTGCCGCCGGTCCGGTGATCCTCTCCGAGTTCATGGCCGACAACACGCGCACGCTCGCCGACGAGGACGGTTCCTACGAAGATTGGATCGAGATTTACAACGGCGGTTCCAGTCCGGTGAACATGGACGGTTGGTATCTCACGGACACCGCAGGCGACCTGACCCAGTGGCGGTTCCCGAACACCAATTTAAACGCGCGCGGTTTTCTGGTGGTCTTCGCTTCGGGAAAGGATCGCGTTGTGCCGGGCGCGCCGCTGCACACCAACTTCAAGCTCTCTCCAGGCGGCGAGTATCTGGCTCTGGTGCAGCCGGACGGCGTTACGGTCGCCACGGAGTTCGCGCCGAAGTATCCGCGTCAAGTGCCCGACGTGTCGCTCGGTTTCGGACTGGTGACGGGCACCACCGCGTTGATCACCACCAACGCGCCGGTTCGGGTCCTGATCCCGGTGGACGGCAGCTTTGGCGCGAGTTGGACACTGGCAGACTTTGATGACTCCGGCTGGGTCCGCGGCACCAACGGCGTCGGTTACGACACCGGGGTCGTGGATCCCCTTGAAAGCTCTTATTCCGGTCAGGTCATCGAATCGCAGCCGTTGGCTTACTGGCGTCTCGGTGAAACGAGCGGCACGGTCGCGGCCAACAGCGGGACCCTTGGCGCCTCGGCCAACGGCACGTACCAGAACGGCGTGACGCCTGGGATAGCCGGGCCGCGCCCTCCCCAGTTCAACGGTTTCGAGGCGGACAACACGGCGGCGCAATTCGATGGGGTGAATGATTATGTCGGCGGGCCAGGGGGACTGCTGGACAATCGTTCCTCGTTCACGATGGCGGGCTGGATTCGGCCCACCGGCGCACAAGGCTCGCGGACCGGTTTGTTCGGGCAGAACGACGACATCGAATTCGGCTTCATCAATGGCACGACCATTGAACTCTGGACGCCGGTCGGCCAGATCGACACTGCCTATCCGTTTGCAAACAATGAATGGCACCACATTTGCGCCGCGGGCACCGGCCAGGCGCTGGAATTGTATTACGACGGCAACCTCGCCGCCGCTTCATCAGGGTCCGTTTCGAGCTACGGCGCTTCCGGGTTCAACTTCAACATCGGCGGCGGCGGCGTCTTTGACCCAACGGGCAACCCGTTCCTTGGCCAGATCGACGAGGTCGCTGTCTGGGACCGCGCGTTGGCGGCGGATGAGATCGCGCGCCTTCTCCAGAGCGGCTCGGCGACACCGGTGGACTTCGGGCCGAGTATCGTGACGGACGTTCGGACGAAGATGCAAACTGTAAACAGCTCGGCGTTCATCCGGATTCCTTTTGTGGTGGCAAATCCTGCGGACGTCGCCCAACTCACTCTCCGCCTGAAATACGACGACGGCTTTGTGGCCTGGCTCAATGGGCAGGAGATCGCCTGGAAAAACGCGCCGGAGACGCCGGCGTGGAACTCGACCGCCACCGCGCGGCACCCGGACAATCTGGCTGTTCAATTCGAGGACTTCAACGTCACCTCTTTCAGCTCGCTGCTGAACGTCGGCACCAACCTCCTCGCCATCCAAGGGTTGAATATCGACGCGACGAACACGGATTTTCTGATTCAGGCCGAGTTGGTGGCCACCCGCGTCGGGGAGATCGGTTCACAGGCCCGCTATTTTCTCACCCCGACTCCCGGCGCCTTGAACAGCGCAGGCGCTGCGGATCTTGGCCCGGTAATCCTCGACGTTCGCCATGCGCCGGACATGCCGCTCGACAGTCAGGACCTTCTGGTGACGGCGCGTGTCCTGCCGACCTTCAACGCGCTCTCCAATGCGACACTCCACTATCGGGTCATGTTCAACGCCGAAGCAGCTGTGGCGATGAACGACGGCGGCGCCAACGGCGACGTGGCGGCGGGCGACGGAATCTGGAGCGCGCTCATTCCGACCGGCACCGCGACCAACGGTCAGATGATCCGTTACTATGTCATCGCGACCGACGCGCAGAACAACAGTTCCCGCTGGCCGTTGTTTTCCGCCCCGACCGACTCCGAGCAGTATCTCGGCACAGTGGTCTCTGATCCGGCCGTTCAGTCACTGCTGCCGGTGGTGCAACTGTTCGTGCAAAACACGGGGGCGGCGGACACGTTCGGCGGCACGCGCTGTTCGCTGTTCTATCTGGGCGAATTCTACGACAACGTGTTGATCAGTCTCCACGGGCAGAGTTCGTCCGGCTGGCCCAAGAAAAGTTACAACCTCGATTTCAACAGCGACCACCGGTTCCGCTACCGCCCCAACAGCCCGCGAATGAAGGACATCAAATTCCTGAGCAACTACGCCGACAAGGCCAAGGTCCGCAACTCGCTCGCTTACGAGATGATCCCCGCGGCCGGGTCAGCCGGCCATTTCGCCTTCCAGGTCCGTCCCCAGCGCAATGCGCGCTTCTTCAGTGTGGCGGACATGATGGAGGACGGCGACGATCGATGGCTGGAACGGCTGGGCCGCGACCCCGAGGGTGCGCTGTACAAAATGTATAACAATATGGGCAGCGCCTTCGGCAACGAGAAAAAGACCCGCAAGGGCGAGGACTTCAGCGATCTGCAGACCTTGGTCAACAACCTCGACGAATCGCGCCCGTTGACCAACCGGGTGGTCTATGCCTACGACAACCTGGACCTGCCGCAGACCATCAGTTACTTCGTCGCGCTCGCGCTGATCAGCGACCAGGACCACGGACACAAAAATTTTTATCTGTATCGCGACACGCCGGGCACGGGTGAATGGACCATCTTTCCGTGGGACGTGGACCTGAGCTGGGGCCGCAACTGGCTCGATGCGCAGGGCTACTTCACCGACACCCTGTTTCAAAACAACGTGCTGAATTTCTATAATGCCGCTCAACAGGGCAAACCGCCCAACCGGCTTTACGACCTGGTCTTCAATCACCCGGATTTTCGCCGCATGTACCTGCGCCGCCTTCGCACGGTCATGGACCAGGTCCTGCAACCGCCGGTCGCGGCGACCAACAGCTTGCGAATCGAGGCGCGCATCCGGGAAATGCTGGACCTGCTGGACCCGCCGGCCTTCGGCACATCCGACGCGGACCGCGACTTCTCGGCCTGGCCCAAATGGGGCAACCAAAACCAGATGCGGCCTGAAGCGCAGCGGATCATCGACATTCATCTGCCCGGCCGTCGCGCGTTTCTCTTCACCAACACCGCCGCCACCCTCAACGGCGAGGGCATCCCTTCCGCGCAGCCGTCGAATGCGGCGGTGAACATCGGGCAAATCGAGTTCAACCCGGCGACCGGCGACCAGGCGCAGGAATACATCCAGCTTCTCAACACGAATGGTTTCGCCGTGGACATTTCCGGATGGAAGATGGGCGGTGGCGTGAGCTTCACCTTCCGGCCAGGCACGGTCCTGCCGGCGAACAGCTCGCTTTATGTTTCGCCCAACGTGAATTCATTCCGAACGCGTACCAGCGGACCACGCGGCGGCCAGTCATTGTTCGTGCAAGGCAACTACAGCGGTCAACTCAATGCCTGGGGCGAAGCCGTCACGCTCACGGATGACACGGGCCGGCTCGTGGCGAGCAATAGCTACGCGGGCAATCCTTCGCTCGCTCAACGGTACCTCCGCATCACGGAAATCATGTACAATCCGCCGCCGCAACCCGGCAGCACCAACGACGCGCAGGAATTCGAATACCTTGAGTTGAAGAACATCGGGCCGGTGCCGCTGGACCTGACCGGCGTGCGGTTTGCCAACGGCGTCTATTTCGATTTCACCGCCGGCGCCGTGACCACCCTGGCCCCGGGCGCGACTGTGCTGGTGGTGAAAAATCTCGCCGCGTTCACCGCACGTTATGGGGGTGGCCTTGATATCGCAGGAGAATACACCGGATCACTGGACAACGCCGGCGAAACCCTTCGGCTGGAGGACGCTGTCGGCGAAAAAATTCTTGAATTTGCCTATAGCAATTCCTGGTATCCGCTCACGGATGGACTGGGCTTTTCGCTCGTCATCGTGGATGAAGACGCCCCGTGGTACACCTGGGGTGATAAAGGGAGTTGGCGCGGCAGCGGCGCCGTGGACGGTTCGCCGGGCGCGGATGATGCCGCGCCGGACATCACGCCGATTCTCATCAACGAACTGCTCACGCACACCGATCTGCCGCAGGTGGACGCCATTGAGTTGTTCAATCCCACCGCCGGCGAGGTGAACATCGGGGGATGGTTTATCAGCGACGATCTCAAAACGCCGAAGAAATTACGCATACCGGACGGCACGACGATTCCCGCGGGCGGCTACCGCGTCTTCACGGAAGCGGACTTTAATCCGACTCCGGGCGCGGGCACGAGCTTTGCCTTCCGTTCGACCGGCGATGAGGCCTGGATTTATTCGGGCGACGCGAACACGAACCTGACCGGTTACCTGCACGGATTTCGCTTCGGCGCGGCGGAGAACGGGGTGACTTTCGGCCGTTACCTGAACAGCGCGGGCGACGAGCAGTTTCCCGCGCAGCTCTCCGACACACTCGGCTTTGTCAATTCCGGTCCGCGTGTCGGACCGCTGGTGATCACGGAAATCATGTATCGCCCGGAGGCGGGTGGAGAGGAATTCGTCGAGTTGAAGAATATCGCGTCCACAAACGTCCCGCTGTTCTCCCCGTCGTTTCCAACCAACACCTGGAAACTGTCGGGGCTGGGTTACAGTTTTCCGACCAACGCGACGCTGGACGCCGGTCAATTGTTACTCGTGGTCGCGATCGATCCAGCGATTTTTCGGGCGAAATATTCCGTGCCGGCGGCCGTGCAGATATTTGGGCCGTTCGACGGCGCGTTTCAGGACGACGGTGAGAATTTGGAACTGCAACGGCCCGACACGCCCGACACCAACGGTGTCCCGTACATTACGGTCGAGGCGGTGCGCTACTCGAACACGGCGCCGTGGCCATTGGGAGCCGATGGCACGGGGGCGTCGCTGCAACGATCGGTCGCCGAGGCGTATGGCAACGACCCGGCCAATTGGGTTGTGGCGCCCGCGACGGCGGGCATCGACAACACATCCAATCCTGCGCTGAGTGCCGTGCGGTCCGGCGCCAGCATCGCCCTCTCATGGCCTCCGAGCGTTACCGGCTACGTGTTGGAATGGGCGGATCAAATCCCGTCGGCCCTATGGGATGCGGTTCCTAATGTTGCCAATAATTCCGTCACGGTGACGCCCTCCGGCAGCGCCAGGTTTTACCGGTTGAAGAAACCGTGACCGTCTCGGTGGACACGGTGGGGCAAGCGTCCTCGCGAGCCCTGATTCATGTCTATTGGAGATCAGGGCTCGACGGAGTCTCGCCCCACCGTTCATGGCTTCAACTCACGTCCAATTTTTTGGAGGTGTTCCCTCTCCATGAAACCGTCTCCCCGTAGCGGCGTCTCGGCAGAGCGCCGCTGGCTGTTGTTCCCACGAATTGCGGCGCTTTGCCAAGACGCCGCTACGCAGGGTTAATTGGTCCCACTGCACGCCAAAACGGCGTCCGGGCTAACCTTAAGCTCCGTAGCAGCCGACGTAAGGAGGCTCATTCTATTTCGAACGAAGGGAAGTTGGAGCCTCCTTACGTCGGCTGCTACGCTTCATGATTCACGTCCGAATTTTGGAGGTTCCTCCTGCCCC
>QHPW01000140.1:3562-8350 GCA_003219675.1 Verrucomicrobiota bacterium | reverse complement strand
GAGCTGCTGAAAGTCATCCGCAAAGCATTTCGATGAACCTGTAGCTTATGCCCCCGATTAAAAGTTTTGGAGAACGCATCGCCGACGCGCTGGTCGAGGACGGTCTGCTCTCGCCCAGACAGGTTGAGGAGTTGCTCGAACTGCAAAAAAAGGAAGGCACCCGCCTGCTCAAGCTTATTCTGGAAAAATCGTATGTGAGCGAGGTGGACATGGTCGTGTCCATGGGCCGGGTGCTCAACGTGCCGCCGGTCAACCTGAGTCGTTTCGGGATTCCCCCGGAAACCGCCGGCCTGGTGCCGCGCGAAATGGCCACCAACCACAAGGTGTTGCCCGTTTCGCGCCTGGACAACAAGCTGTTCCTGGCCATGGCCGATCCGTTAAACGTCCTGGCACTCGACGACGTGAAGCGCACGACCAAGCTCGAGGTCATGCCCATGATCGCCTCGGAAAAGGCTATCCTTGACAAGTTGAACAACCTGGACAGCGGCCGCAGCACGATGGAGGACATCATCCAGGACGCGCAGCGCCAGGCCGAGGACGACGTCGAGTGTCCGAGGAAATGAACATCGACCAGTTGGCCGCCTCCACCGAGGAAGCGCCTGTCATTAAACTGGCGAATCTTATCATTGTGCAGGCCATCAAAGACCGCGCCAGTGACATTCACATCGAGCCTTTTGAGAAAACCGTCCGCCTGCGTTATCGCATTGATGGCGGGCTGGTGGACGTGACGCCACCCCCGAAGAATATGCAGGTGGCGCTGGCGTCGCGGCTCAAAATCATGAGCAATCTCGACATCGCCGAGCGCCGCCTGCCGCAGGACGGCCGCATGCGCGTCAAGGTCGGCGGGCGCGACATTGATTTGCGGGTCTCCTTTATGCCGACGGTCCATGGGGACTTCCGCCGGTTCAAAGCCGCCGTGGATGCGCCGCACGGTCTGATTCTGGTCACCGGCCCTACCGGCTCCGGAAAGACCACGACGCTTTATTCCGCGCTGAACGAACTCAACAATCCCGAATACAACATCATTACAGTGGAAGACCCGGTGGAATTCCAAATCCCGGGGATTAACCAGGTTACCACCAAGAAGGAAATCGGCCTGACGTTCGCCAATGCGCTGCGTTCCATTTTGCGCCAGGACCCCGACATCGTCATGATCGGCGAGATTCGCGATCAGGAAACCGCCGAGATCGCCGTCGAAGCCGCCCTCACCGGCCACCAGGTGCTGAGCACGATGCACTGCAACGACGCTCCCGGCGCCATTGCGCGCCTCGACGACATGGGCATCGCGCCGTTCCTGATTTCTTCGTCGGTCATCCTCTCCTGCGCGCAACGGCTGGTGCGGCGCGTCTGTTCGGTCTGCAAGGAGCCGGTCACTTACCCGCCCAAGATGTACGAAGATTTGGGCATCGACCCGGTCTATTTCGACGGCGTGACACTCCACCGCGGCCGCGGTTGCGAGCGTTGCAAAAACACCGGCTACTCCGGCCGCACCGCCATCATCGAGGTCATGACCGTGACGGACGAGATTCGCAAGCTCGTCATCCAGCGCGCCAGCGCCCATGAAATCGGCAAGGTCGCCATCGCGCTCGGCATGAGAACACTGCGCATGGCGGCGCTGGAAAAAGTGCGTGAAGGCGTCTCCACGCTCGAACAGACATTAATCGCGACCGCCAGTTACTAGAACGGGTTTCATCCGCTGAGGGCAGTACCCTCGCGAGGCCAGCTATCAGTGGCACGGGCGTCTCGCCCGTCCGTTGCAGCCAGCGTCGGCTGCTGCCCGCCAGAAGCGCACGGGCGAGACGCCCGTGCCACTCCGTCGGCCTGGACCTCATGAAACCGCTTCGCTTCGGACGCGCGACGAACGACTCCGCCGCGCCCGCGCGTCGGCACCTGGAAGACTTCAAACCGGACCTGACCCATGCTCGAACTTGAAGAGGCCTTAACGCGCATCCTTTCCGCGATCCAGCCTTCGGACCCTGAAGCGGTGTCCGTCCACGACGCGGCAGGTCGAGTGCTGGCCGTGACGGCGGTGTCCCCGCTGGACCTGCCGCTGTTCGACAATTCCGCTATGGACGGTTACGCGGTCCGGGCCGCCGATCTGGCGAAGGCGACTCCTGACAATCCGAGACCTTTGCGGCTGATTGGAAAAGCAGCCGCCGGGGAGGTTTTCAAAGGAACAGTCGAACCCGGAACCTGCGTGCGGTTGTTCACCGGCTCCCCGTTGCCGATCGGCTCGGACGGGGTAGTCATGCAGGAAGACACGCGGCCCGACTCGACGCGGCTCGACTGGTTTTGGTTTTCGGACCCGGTCAGTCCGGGGGAGAATGTCCGGCACGGGGGCGAGGACGTGAAACGCGGAGCGCAGCTCGTGGAAGCGGGAACCCGTCTGAGCCCCGGCCAGGTCGCCTTGCTCGCGGCCGTCGGCATGAGTGAAATCAAGGTGGCGCGCCAGCCGCGCGTCGCCTTGCTGGCCACCGGCAGCGAGCTGGTCGAGAGCGGCCGGCCGCTGTCACCGGGAAAGATTTACGAAAGCAACCGCGTCATGCTCGCGACGCTGATGAAACGGGACGGCGCAATTCCAAATATCTTTCCGCTCGTGCCGGACACAATGGAGGCGACGCAAGCCGCTCTGGAAAAAGCCCTGGCCGAGTGCGATGCCGTGGTGACCTCCGGCGGCGTGTCGGTCGGGGAGTACGATTTTGTGAAACACGCCTTTGAAAAACTGGGCGGGAAACTGGCGTTTTGGAGGATTTCCATCAAGCCGGGCAAACCATTCGTTTTTGGTCATGCCGGTGGAAAACTCCTGTTCGGCCTGCCGGGAAATCCCGTTTCCGCCCTGGTCACTTTTCTGCTGCTCCTTCGGCCGGCGCTCGGCCGGATGCAAGGCGCAACCGGAGTGAGCCTGCCGAAATCAAACGGCGCACTGGCGGAGCCGGTGGCCAATCCAGGTGACCGACGCCATTTCGTGCGGGTCGTCGTGGATGACGCCGGACGGGTCCGTTCCGCCGGGACCCAGGCCTCGCACAGTCTCAGTTCGCTGGCCAAAGCCAATGGCCTGCTGGATGTGCCGCCGCGAACCAGCCTTGCGGAAGGCGCCGCAGTAACCGTGTTGCGTTGGGACTCGTGAAACCGCCTGCTTCCGGGCGGAATTCTTCCCCGCGCGCTTTACAGTTCGAGGGACTGGCGATTCAGAATTTGCGTCGCGGAAACTCCAACACGGTCGGTTGGGGCTGGACATACGGAGTTTCGCTTGGCGCAGCCACAGCGGGCGAAAGGCTGGAGGGTCCCAGGACGCTGGCGCTCTGATTACCCGGCGGACTGGAACGGTTCAACCCGAAAGATCGCGGAAGATTCAGAGCTTCGCCGCCGACTCCGGGAAGCTCACCGAGACGTGGCGCGGTGACCGGATTCAACTCCTGGCGGGTTGTGTCCACCTGGAGATTAATTGGATCAAAACCCGGCACCAGCGGATTGAGGCTGCCGGGGACAACCAAAAGCGGTCTAAACGTGTCCGGGCGATTCTGCTTTTCCCTCATGCTCGAAAACGGGTTTTCCGGGCGGGGGTTGAGATAATTGTTGGCTCGGTCCGGGCGCTGCCCATTTCCAAAGAAATCCCCAGGCACAGAAAAGCCGGCTGCCAGCCTCCGTGTCGAGTCAAGCGGGTTGTCAAATCGGGAGTCCGCGTCTGTTTCCCTCCGGTTGTCCCTGTCGAGACTGGAGCCATAATCCTTTTTCGGCGAGATCCTGTTCCATTCGCCCGGAGTTTCCCGCGCGCGGATGGGCTTTTGTCCGTGATCCTCAAAAAAACGCTCAAGCGCTGACTTGGGCCTTTTGTCCGATCCCCCGGAGTCTCTAACGCCGAGCATTTCATCCGTAGTCTGAGTCCGATTGAAATCGTCGGACCGCACATAAGCCCAGTTTTTCTTTCGATCAAGTGCGATCAGACGCGCGTTGCGCGCGTAATTCGGAAGGGGATTGGGCGCAGGGGCCACCAGAGGTTCCACTACACCGCTGATCGAGTTGCCACGGTCGAGAAATTCAAACGACCTGGACGGCAGAGCCTCTTTGAAACGAGTTGGCGGCGAGTCCACAGGTTCGCCTGGGCTGGAAAACTGGATTCTCTCCCGAACCGGTGCCGGCTCACCCGCGACGGCCGCAACGAACACCCGCGATCCAACCGCCGCCAACCCGACAGCGGCAATGACAGGACCCAACCCACTTGGAGGCGCAAAACGCATGTGTAGAGGGGTATTTAACCACGATTCCGACGTTCGTCAAAACAAAGTGTTCCCGGCTGTCCGGCGGAGATGGCCACGAAATCGACGGCACAAAGCCCGACGCCGTTCAATCTTCGGCCGGCGAAGCAGTATCAGCGCCGTTCAGTGCGAGACCTGGTCCGCAGGCCGGCTTTTCCAACGCCTTTGCTGAGTGCGTCTTGCGCCTGGTCGAATTCAACCGAAGTCCTGAAATAATCCGGAGGATTAGAGTTTCCCGGTCGCTTTGCTGAGCGCGTATTGCGCCTTGTTGAATTCAACGATGACCTTGAAATAATCCAGGCGAGTGCGGGTCAGATCCTGCTCGGCTTGTATGGTTTCGAGGACAATACCGACGGCGAAATCTTTCCGTGTCTGCGCCAGGCGCAATCCTTCTTCGGCGGCGTCGAGCGCCCGCGCGGCGGCGTCGATCTGCTCGTTCAGTGATTGAAAGCGTGTAAACGCTTCGACGACCTGCCGGCTGATTTCGTCCCGCATTTTTTGTTCGGTCAACCGGCTGCCCTGCAGTCGGGAT
>QHPW01000140.1:0-3504 GCA_003219675.1 Verrucomicrobiota bacterium | reverse complement strand
AGTAATCCTCCTGATCGCCGAAGTTGCCGGTGTCCTTGTTCTTGCCGCCACCCAACCCGCCGACGAACGCCTGCGCGCCGAGCGAAGGAACCAGCGGGCCATAGACCGCGCCGTTCTTCGCGTCATTCGCCGCGGCCACCAGGGATTGGCTTTGCTTGAGTTCCGGACGTGATGCGAGCGCCCCTCGAACCAGCGTTTCCAGTGTTGTGTTCGTCGAGACCAGTGAAATGGGCGCGAGGTCAGGATCGCGGGCGGCCAATTCCACGGCCGGATCGAGATGAAGTGTCTGCGCCAGCCGGGCTGCGGCGACGCGCTGCTGTTCCGCCGCCTGCCGGAGCGCGAGCTGGTTCCGCCGCATTTGCACCTGGACGCGAAGCTAGTCGCCTTTGAACGCGATACCCGCTTCGACGGCGCGCTCAATTTGCGTCTCGTAGTCGCTGGAAATTCTCACCGCTTCCCCGGCCACGTTCACGGCAGCCTGTGCGAACGCCAACTCAAAGTAGCCTTGCGCCGCCGCCACAACGGCGTCCTGCCGTTGCGCATCGAGCGCGTGGTCGGCGGCTTTGACCAGTTGTTTCGCAGCCAGGGATTTGTAAATCGCGTCTCCGAGATCCATCTGGGCCGTGAGCGAGCCGCCCACGCTGTACGATTGTTTGTCGGCATCAAAAATCGAGCCGTCCACGGCCTGGATTCGGTTTTCGTGCCGCCGATAGGCGGCTCCGGGCGAAAGCCAGGGAATGAATTGCGCGACGGCACTTTCGTGATTTGCTTTGGCTTCGGCCAGCCGTTCGCGAGCGATTTGGACGTCCAGATTCTCCGCGCCGGCGAGACGCAACGCGGTCGGCAGATCAATCAGGTAAATGCCGTTGGTCTGTTGCGCCGATGCCAACCAGGGAGCGACTGTGAGCACACACAGCGCGCAAATCGCAAATCGCAAATCGCAAGTCGTAAATTTCACCTGGCCTCCACGGTGTTGACGGGCTGTCCATCGTTCAAAGTCTGTTTGCCAACCAGAATCACGGGTCTGTCCGGTCCAAGGCCGTCCAGGATCTCGACCGACACGCCGTCGTTGAAACCGGTCTTGACCGGAATCTTTTTCGTCTTCCCGTCCGCGATCGTAAATACGGAGCTTTTGACCTTTTCAACAACCAGCGCTTCGACCGGGACGAGCAGGGCATCGCTCTTTTGTTCGATGACCATTTCGACGGTGGCAAACATTCCGGGTCGAAGTTCTCGCTTCGGATTGGGAATCTCTATTTCGCTCAGCATGGTCTTGGTTCCCTCATCGAGTGCTCCCGCGTAGCGCGAGACGGCCCCTTCAAAAGTCCTTCCGGGCAGTTCCTCGACCTTCACCTTGACGGGCAGCCCGTTTTTGATGAACGGCACTTCCGGTTCGGGAACCGCAACCTGGACGCGCACCCTGTTGAAATCCATCAGCGTGAGAAGCGCCGCATTCTGCGCCGCGCTGCCGGACGTCGCCGCCGGGATGAAAGCGCCCGGATCCACCAATCGTCGGGTGACGACGCCGGGAAATGGCGCGGTGATTCTGGCAAAACCGAGCATTGTCGCCGTGCGTTCCAGGTTCGCCTTCGCAACGTCGAGTTTGCCCTTGGCACCGTCCACCGTTTGCGGCACGACCAAATCGGGCGCCTTCTTCTGTGCCTCGTTCACACGCTTGTAATCAATCTCTGCAACCTCGACCTCGGCCTTGTATTTGGAGAGGTCGGCCAGCAATTCGGGAACTTCGATCTCAGCCAGTAACGCGCCGGCTTTGACTTCATCGCCTTTGTCCACCGTGATGGTCTTCAAATAGCCGGCCACTTTCGCGTAAAGGGTTGCCTGCTGATACGCCTTGATTTCCGCCGGCAATGTGATGCTGCGGTTGATTTCACCCGTGTGCGGGCGGACCACCTGGACATTGGCCGGGGCCGATGATGATGCCTTTGCCGCCTTCGTGCCGGAGCTGGAGCCATCGCAACCGCAGAGGAGCGTCAGCGTCAAAGTCCCAATCATGACGGTGCCGAAGGGAAAACCGCTATATTGCATAAGAGACTTGTTTCATGTTGTGTTTACATTTCGCGTGTTTGGCGTGTTTAGCGGGCGCTTCCCACCGGTGAAATATAATGGCCGCTGAGCGGATCGTCCGGGTCGAGCGACCGCGACCTGGTGCCGGCGCGCGCGCGCACAAGCGCGAATACCGACGGCAGCACGAGCAAGGTCGCCATTGTCGCCGCAGCCAGGCCGCCGATCACGGCGCGGCCCAGCGGCGCGGTCTGCTCGCCGCTTTCACCGACGCCCAACGCCATTGGAAACATGCCGGCCATCATCGCCAGGCTGGTCATGAGAATCGGGCGCAAGCGGCTGCGCGCGCCTTCAATCGCCGCTTCGGCGGCAGAAAGTGGGACCGGCGTCTCGCCTGCCCCAGCCACCGACGGCGTCGGGGCAGACAGGCTGGAAGCCTGTCCCACTCTGGCGCGCTCGGCGAATGTCACCAGCAAGATCGCGTTCGCGACCGCCACGCCGATGGCCATGATCGCGCCCATGAAGGACTGGAGATTCGCCGTCGTGCCCGTGAACCAAAGCATCAGCACCACGCCCGCGATGACGGCCGGAACAGTCGAGACCACGATGAACGAAAGCTGGAACGATTGAAAGTTCGCCGCCAGCAACAGGAAGATGACCACGACGGCCAGCAACAAACCATTTTCCAGGCCGTCAAGCATCTGGCGCATCGGCGCGATTTGTCCGCGCACGGCAACGCCGACTCTGGGCGGCGGATCGCCCGCATTCTTGATCGCTTGCGCGACTCGGTTTGCCACGCCGCCGAGGTCTTCGCCGGAAATGTTGGCCGTGATCGTTACCATCCGTTGCATGTTGTAACGCTCGTACTGGCCAACCGCCGCGGCACTGGAGACATTCGCCACATTGCGCAGCAGCACCGACTTGCCGTCGCGCAGCGCCACGGGAATGTTCTTCACCTCCTCCATCGAGTTCATTTGCGGCTGCGGAATCTGCACCTGAATTTGATACGCGACGCCGCTGTTCGGGTCCGCCCAATAGACCGGCTGCGTGAAGCGGCTGGACGAAGTCGCGGCGACCAGTGAGCGCGAGACGTCCACGGTCTTCACCCCCATCAAACCGGCGCGCTCGCGGTTCAGCGCCACGTCCACCGTCGGGTAATCGAGCGCCTGGCCGAACTGAATGTCGCGGAGTGAAGCGATTTTCTCCAGGTTCTCCCGGAGTTTCTCCGCGAACTCCCGGTTGGCTGTCAGATTCGGCCCGCTCACGGCTACTTCGATGGGCGTCGGCGAGCCGAAGCTCATCACCCGGCTCACGATGTCGCTCGGTTCGAATGAGAACTTCACCTCCGGCAATCCTTTCGCGAATCGCGCCCGCAATCGCTCCTTCAAATCCTCGATGGGCACCTTCGCGCCCCGCTTCAACTGCACTTGCAGGACGCCTTCCTCCGAACCGCCGTTCCATTGATAGACCAGATTCACCGGA
>QHPW01000139.1 GCA_003219675.1 Verrucomicrobiota bacterium | reverse complement strand
ATCCCCACGGATGGCGGCAAGACGCGCCCCGGCAGGCTCATAGGTGACGGCTTTGAGATTGAGGTCAAACGCGACATCGTCCCACGAAGGCTGCCAGACGTTGTTGAGCATCACCGCGATGGTGTTGGTTGTCGGTCGCAGCAAATCTGCAAATGGCGTGAGATCGTAATACCTGATTTCGTTCCCTTGTCCGCTGACGGCGTCAATCCCTGAGGTGACAAGTCTTACTCCATTGAGGTACACCTCCAGAGAATTCCCGCCGCCCTCGGTGCAGGTCGCTGACAAGAGCAATTCTTCGCAAGGAAGCGGAGGAGCGACGAAAGTGCGCCGGAAATAGTAGGCGGGTTTTTGGGGCGCGAGGACAGTGACGATGTTCGCCGGTCCGCTGCCCGCGCCGAACTTGGCGATGCCAACGGGCCAGCTCAGGTCGTTGAAATCGGGGACGAACCAATCGACCGGAGGAGGGTCAATGGAAAAACGCCATGCGCCGCCGAAGGGAATCAACTCTGTCCAGTTTGTTGAGGCAGGGGAGGGAAGGGAGCGAAAGAAAACATTGTCCATGTAAATGGAACCGCTGCCAGAAGCGGCGATGGAATAGCGATGTTCCAGTTCGACGTTGGGAAAGCCGGCCGGCATGACAAACGTGCGGTTGGCGTAGGTCCATTCGGTGGGGTTGGTGCCGGCCATGAAATGGGGCGTGAAATAGCATGGCCAGGGGCGCGCCGGCCGGTCGTTTGTGTCTTCGCCGGTCCTGGTCGAACTCCATTCGATCCAGTGGTCCGAGGGTTGCGAGATGCCACCGCTCTTGAAAAAGCAGCCGAAGCTGTAGAACCGGCCGGGCGTGACGGACAAACAAGCGTCGGGGGTGCCGTATTGGGCATACTGCGAAATCGAACCGTTGTTGCTATTGGTCGAGGCGACCATGTTGGTCCAAGCAATGTCGCCCGTGAACCACTTGTCCCAATGACTGTTGTCATTTTCCTCGAAGCCCCCATTGGCGACCAGATTGCCGTTGAACGAAGAAAGTACGGCAAACGGCGCGGAGTGTACCGTGTTGGTGCCGTAAACGGCGGCCACTTCATAAATGTACTGGCATCCCGGCTTGAGCAAATAGTCGGTGTAGTCGGTCGCGTCGGCCGTCAGCGTCATGATGTGAGTGAACGGGCCTTCGGGTTGTTCGGCGCGATAGATGCGCCAGGCCTTCGCTGCGTTCGTGGCCGGGCCACCCCACGAAAACCCGGCGCGCCGATAGCCGGATTCTTTGCGTGTGATCAAAGGCGTGCCGGGCGGGAACAGGGAACTCTCGAAATTCCCATCGCGCTGCCGATTGCCGCGATGAGTTGACCAGGAAACCGGCCCGCCGTTGGTCGCGCCGAAGTTCTGGATGTAAACGCGCCCCGCCAGAGAACGGTAAATGACATCCAGTCCCTTGCCGTTGACATCGGCCAGCGCCGGGATGTGCTTCAAACCGCCCGGTACCGGCACCGCAAATTTGAGCGTGCCATCCAGGCCGAAAACATAGAGGCTCCCGTCGGACGGATTCTTCTCCGGATCATAGGTGCCGATGATAATTTCCTCCTGCCCGTCGCCGTCCACGTCCCCGACCACGGGCGGGGTGGGCAGATACGGATAAAAACTCTTCGGCCAGCCGGGCCGATCCACCAGTTCCACTCCGTTCCAATAGCGAAACGCGATTTCATACGAATGCGTGAAGCTGAGAATGTCGATGTGGTTGTCGTGGTCGGGGTTGACCGGAATCATGCAGGCGCTGTTTTGCCACTGATTGAGTGGAAAGCTGACCGGTTGCTTCCATTGGCGCCAGAGAATCGCGCCATCGTCGTCCAGGATGGTCTCGCTCGGTTGCCAGAGAGGGTCGTGTTGCGTGGTCGGCACCAGGACCTCGGCCAGTCCGTCGCCGTCAATGTCCGCGGTATAGACGTCCACGCCCAGTTCATAGGCGCCGCTCATCAGGCGCTGGTTTTTGCCGAACTGCTTGTGCAACGTGCCGTTGCCGTAAAGGCCGTGCGGTTGGGTCTTGTCAAAACAAACGACGCTATCGCTGTCGTTCAAGACATAGACTTCCAGCGGCTTGTCCCGGTCCGCCTGGCCCAGCGCGAGGCCGGATTCGACCAGTTGGTGAATGTGATAGACATAGTCCTTTGCGCCGCTGTTCGCGTCGAAAAAGACAACGCCCCCGGACCAGGTTTCGCCGACCGTGCCCCATTCGCCGAAGCCCCAGATGTCATTGATGAACGGATTGAAATCCTGATCACTGCTTGTGCTGTCCGGATCAATCTTCCACGCCGTAACCACTTCCTTCACGCCGTCCCCGTTGATGTCGGCGACAATCGGGCTGGACACCTGCGAGGAAAAAACCGCCGTCGACGGGAGATTGGGAATGAACCCGCCGCCATTGGACCAGTAAAAGCCATTCGTCACGGTCATGTACCCGCCGTCTGGAATGTAATTGAACCGGTTGATTTCGGTGGACCAAACGACCGACCCGTCTCCCCGGAGCGCCACGACCCGATTGCCGCAGGTGAAAATGATCTCGTCGCGGCCGTCGCCATCCAGATCGCAGAGGGTGGGAGAAACGTTGATTTCGGCGTCACCCGCGTAAGGGAAACCAGCCAGGCGCGTTCCATCCGGTTTGAAGGCGTCGAGAAACCATCGCCCCTCTGAATCGCGGTAGGGAACCACTATTTCCAGTTGCGAGTCGCCGTCCAGATTGCCGACCGCCAGCGTTCCCAGATGCCATCCGCCGTCCCCGGCCTGGAAGGAAGAAATCTCTGCGGCTCCCGCCGTGTTCGTAACGACGAGCCAGATCGCAGCGGCCACGACTCCGCTAGAAATGCCGACACGCGAGCCGGCAATCCTGCCGACGACGCTTAAAAACGCAGTCCATCCAGGCTTTATCATCGTGTTGAAATAGTCGGCTTTTCCGCGGCCGGGAGAGAATCGGTGTCCGTCTGATTCTAACGTCGGTGTCTGGACTACAACCAAGGCCGGCGGCAGCAGGAACGCCCCCTTGAACTCGTCGCTTTGTCTCGCGTCGCGAAACTTTTACAGAAATGAATCGGCACGGTCCAGACCATTCTGCATTCTGGCGACAGGGTCGCCGGACAGGGAAGGCGCGTTCATGGGCAGCCCGGATCTCCAATTGTTCGACGCGCATGGGGGCTATGAACCGGGGCGCCGGCTGCAGAGTGGGACAGGCTTCCAGCCTGTCAGTCCCGAACAGGCAGGATGCCTGTGCCACTTTCTGAGGTTCATGGAAAGCCTCCACGGTTTTGCCACCGCGCATTGGGACCATGAACTGGATCGTCCTCGTCGTCGTCCTCGTCCTCGAAAAACGAGTCGGCCAGTCGAGGACGAGGACGAAGGGACGGTTCATGGAAAGAATTCCACGAAATTTTCGCGCTTTGGACCCTGAACCTGGTAGGGACGGCGCGCTGCGCCGTCCGCGCCGCGCTCAGCGGCGCAATGATGCCGCCCGCTGCTTCGCGGGCGGGGACATCGCAGCGCGATGTCCCTACCAAAGTCAGGTTCATGGGAAGCCCCCTTTCGCTTCGCGCGTGCACTGGGACCATGAACCGCATCGGAAATCCCCCTCAACCGCCCTTCCGCCTTCGCCAAGGCTACGGTTGGACAAGCCGGGCACCTTCTCCCCCACTGGGGGACGTGAGTTGGGGCCATGAACCGGGCCGCCGGCCTGCAGAGTGGGACAGGCTTCCAGCCTGTCAGCCCCGAACAGGCAAGATGCCTGTGCCACTTTCTGAGGTTCATGGAAGAGCGCGATGGAATGGTTGTTCGC
>QHPW01000503.1 GCA_003219675.1 Verrucomicrobiota bacterium | reverse complement strand
TGGCGTTTGTTGTACCCCTGTTGGTCACGAAGACGCCGCCCCCTTGAACCACAAAATCACTCAGCCCGGTGGTTGGATTTACAGGGCACCGGTGGAGAATCGAATCGCGGTAAGCTCCGGTCTCAACGTACCGGATGAAGTTCTGCACCGTCACCGGTTTGTCCTGTTCGTAAAGTTCCACCTCGATGTCGCCGAAGACGGTGCGGAACTGCGCGAGCGTTCCCGCCCAAGCCGCGCGTGGCGCGGTCATGGCAACGATCAGGAGCGCGGGCAGGAACCCACCCATGAACCTGCTGCGGGTCGCAGACCCGCGGTCCGGAGCGCGCCTCTGTGAGGCGCAGCGGTTCATAGTCCCAATGCGCCTCCAGAATTGGAGGTCGAGCCTTTTCATGAACTTAAGAGGACAGTTTTGCCGTTGCGGTTCGGGGCTGTCAAATAAACGACCGCAATTTTCGACGCAGCAGCCCGTTATTAGCCATAATCCGGTATTTGTGTTCGCCGGCCACCGGCTCGTGCCAGAAATCGCCCCCGGCGCATTCCAGGATCAGCCCGCCCGCGGCAATGTCCCACAAACGGATGCCGGCCTCGATGTAGGCGTCCATCCGGCCGCTGGCCACGTAAGTCATCGCCAGCGCCGCCGCGCCCATGATGCGCACCTTGCGCACGCGATGCGCCAGCCGGTTCAGCACCGGCAGCATCCGCCTCAACGTGGCCGGTCCTTTGGCAAAACCGATGGACACAACCGCCTCGTCGAGCCGTCGCCGATCACTGACACGGATGACCCTTCGGTTGAGATACGCCTTGCCCCCGCGGGTGGCGGTCCATAATTCCTCGCAAAATGGATCGTAAACCACGCCGACAACCGTTTCGTAGGAGGCGTCGGGGCGCGTTGAAACTTTGAACCTTGAACCTTGAACCTTGAACTTTGAACTGCGGGCTTGAAGCGCAATCGACACGCAACAATGCGGGATGCCGTAGGTGAAGTTGACCGTGCCGTCAATCGGGTCCACGACCCAGCGATGCTCTGTCTGGGTATCGCCGAGCACGCCCTCCTCGCCAAGAATGCCGATTTGCGGATACGCCTGGCGCAGCGTGCGCTCGATGAGTTTCTGACAGCGCACGTCCAGTTCGAGTTTGATGTCGTGCTGCGTCGCAAAGTTGATCTTCTTGGTCGAACGAAAATTGCGCCGCATCAATTCGCCCGCGGCTTTCGCGGCGTGAACCGCGCGGTCCAGGGCCGGATTCAAAGAAAGCTCTTTCATCGCAGATCAACGTCCGAACAGACGGCTCAGCAGTGACTTCTTTTCCGGCCCCTTCTCATAAGCGAACCGTTTCGAGAGGAGTCATGGTTATTCTCCCAAAGCTTCGAGTGCGGCCTTTATCTGCTGCTGCTTCGCCAGCCCTTCACTCAGTCGTTTCTTGTGCTGCTCCAGGACGGTTGGCGGGACCTTTTGCGCGAAGGCCGGATTATTGAGCTTCGATTGCACCTTCTCAATATCGCCTTTGGTCTTCGCCAGTTCCTTTTTCAATCGCGCCTTCTCGGCCGCGAGGTCCACGAGTCCTTCGACCGGCAGGAACAGTTCGCCCAGGTCAGTCCGCGCGGACGGCGTGCCTTTGCGTGGCGCGAAATTCGGATCCACCTCGAGCCCCTCGGCGTTGAGCAGCAACTGGATGACGCCGGCCTCGTGCGATGGCAGCGGGTCTTTCGCCTTGAGGATGAACTTCACCTTCTTGTTCGCAGCGACGTTGAATTCGCGACGGAGATTGCGGCCGCGCGTGACCAATTCGTATTTCGCATCCACGAACCGTTCGTCGCTTTGGTCGAGGCCGTAGTGCGCTTTGAAATCGTCGCCGAGCGGTTTCGGCCAGTGCGCGAACATGATGGTGTCGCCGCCCTGATTGGCCGGCAGATCGCCGTTGTAACCCATCCCTTGCCACAGTTCCTCCGTGATGAACGGAAGGAAGGGATGGAACAGGCGCAGCGTGTCGCTGAGAACAAAGTCGATCACGGCGAGTTTGTTGGAGCGGCGAGCGTCGGATTTTTTGGGGAGCGCGCCCGCCTCGGGCGCAGTCGAACGCGCCTCGCGTTTGACATCTTGTGCCGGGACAGTTCCGGTCAGCGGGGCGCTAACCGGTGCAGCCGAGGCGGCTGCGCTCCCCGAAAGGACCGCCTTGCTCGCCTCGACATACCAGTCGCAATACTCGCTCCAGAAGAAACGGTAGAGCGTGGCGGTCACTTCGCTGAATTTGTATTCCCCGAAGGCGGCGTCGATTTCACGGATTGCCTTGTCGAGCTTGAGCAGAATCCATTTGTCATCGGAGGTCAAAAGTTGCGGATTAATTTCACCCTGAACTTCAAAGGTAGGGCGGGCGTCTCGCCTTCCTTCCGGTTGATTTTCGTTGCCCGACGCAGGCGAGACGCTTGCGCTACTTTGCATCTGTCGGAAGCGACACGCGTTCCAGAGTTTGTTGCAGAAGTTGCGGCCCAGCTCGACGTGTTGCTCGTCGTAGAGCACGTCCTGGCCCAGCGGCGCGCTGCGCATGATGCCGAACCGAAGCGCGTCCGCGCCGTAGTTGCCGATGAGATCGAGCGGGTCGGGCGAATTGCCGAGGCTCTTCGACATCTTGCGGCCCTGCTTGTCGCGGATGACGCCGGTGAAATAGACGTTGTGGAACG
>QHPW01000504.1 GCA_003219675.1 Verrucomicrobiota bacterium | reverse complement strand
GCCGGAGGGCGGTTGAGGGGGTTTCCGACTGGTTCATGGCCTCTACTCACGTCCGGATTTTGGAGGTGTTCGCTTCCCATGAACCTGACTTTGGTAGGGACATCGCGCTGCGATGTCCCCGCCCGCGAAGCAGCGGGCGGCATCATTGCGCCGCTGAGCGCGGCGCGGACGGCGCAGCGCGCCGTCCCTACCAGGTTCAGGGTTCAAAGCGCGAAAATTTCGTGGAATTCTTTCCATGAACCGTACGCGCAACTCGTTGGAAATGAACGAAACGATCGAAAGGGGTTCATGGGCCGTGAGCAGGTCCGAAAGGAACACGGAGCTTTCCATGAACCGTCCCTTCGTCCTCGACTGGCCGACTCGTTTTTCGAGGACGAGGACGATCCAGTTCATGGTCCCAATGCGCGGTCGCAAAACCGTGGAGGCTACCCATGAACCGCGGTAGGGCGAGACTCCGTCGAGCCCTAATTTCTGTCTTTTGGAGATCAGGGCTCGACGGAGTCTCGCCTCACCGTTCACGGTGCCAGTGAGCGACCTCCGGCACAGCCGGAGGTTTCCCCCTGCGCATTATGAGCGACAAAAAAAGTCGTGCGAGTTTTCCGCGCGATCAACTCGTAGCCTGCGGATCAAACGTCACAGATTTGCACGCCTTGTTTGAGCGAAGCCAGCACATCGGGACGTGCCGGGACGAATTCCTGGGCGACGTGGCCCTTGAAGCCTGTTTCCACGATGGCTTTCATCACCACCGGATAATTCAGTTCCTGCGTGTCGTCGATTTCATGCCGCCCGGGCACCCCGCCGGTGTGATAGTGGGCGATGTAATGATGGTTCTCGCGAATGGTGCGGACCACGTCGCCCTCCATGATCTGCATGTGATAGATGTCGTACAGCAGTTTGAAATAATCTGACCCGACGCGTTTGACCAGCTCGACTCCCCATTTGGTGTGGTCGCACATGTAATCCTTGTGGTCCACCTTGCTGTTGAGCAGTTCCATGCAGATGACAATCCTATGTTTCTCCGCCAGCGGCGTGAGCCGTTTCAGGCCGACGACACAGTTCTCCAGCCCTTGTTCGTCCGACATCCCGCCCCGGTTTCCGGAAAAACAGATGTAATTCTTCAGACCGGCGTCAACCGCTTTGGGAAGGTTCACCTCGAATTTCCTGATGAGGTCATCGTGATGTTCGAGGCGATTGAACCCGTAGCTGATCCCGTCCACGCCGCTGGCCATCGCGCAGGTCAGGCCGTGCTCCAAAAGCGTCGGCCAGTCTTTCGGCTCCAGCAGCTCGATGGATTGCAGTCCCATCGCTTTGCCGGCAACGCAGAGGTCTTTGAGCTCGACTTTTGGATAGCACCATTTGCAGACGGAGTGGTTGATACGCCCTTTGAGCGAGGCGCCCGCCGCGGCGTCGGCGGCGGTGATGCGTTCTGCGAGATCGGCTGCAACCGAGGCAGCGGCGGCGCCAACGGCCATTTTGCCAAGGGCGGAGCGACGGGAAATTTTTGTTTTCATGGTTTTATTGAGGTTGAATGACTTGAAGGAATATACACCCCGGAGTTGCGCTGGAGTCAAACATGAATCTGGCGGAATTCCCCTCAACCGCGCTCCTGGCTACCGGCAGTTACACGGAACTCTGCTCAGTCGATAGAAGCGGGCTGGAGCTGCCTGGGCGGCGTTGGTAACACCGGCCTCGAAGCCGGCAATTTTGGCGCCAAAATTCGTCAACACAAGCCAGTTCGTTGAAGGGAGCGCGTCGGCATACTCGACCGCGTAATTGTAACCGGCCTCCACGGTGAAATGAAACGCGAGGTTGGTGTCCTGAAGACTCGCGCCGGCAATCCTCGGCGGCGGAATAAGTGCCTTCGGATTGGCTGAGAACGATCCAGCCGAAATTGGCGGCCGGGTCCCCGAGCCAGGTCTGGACGTCTTCGACCAGATTGGAGGAGGAGCCAAAAGTGTATGTGTCCGGCAGGTCAACATTCGCTGAAGCGCCGGCATCAGCGGAAAAATCAACAGGCGCCGCCGCGCCGGGAGCGCCCCAGACCGTGGCAGGAAAGAAACGATGAAACCAGGTCGCTTCACCGGCGGTAGCGGGCGCGCCGGTGTTGCCTGTTTTGTTTCCTTCTCCCCACGATTGCAACAGCCGATGCAGCGCGAACGTCGAGCCAACGCCGGCACTGTTGGCTTTGGTCACGACCAGGTTCAGTTGGACCGACGTGATGATGGCCTGGGCCGGCAGGTTCCCGGCGATGTCGAAACGAAGCACCGCCCGACTGGTGGAGCCGCTGGCGGTCGTGCCCACCACCAGGGTTGTGTTCGCTCCGAAATTATTGCTTCCACCATTCAAGACGAACAGCGAAGTATCGGCCACCGGACGAAGCGTGATCGATTCGGCGGCGAGCGAGCCCGATGCCGCGATCAAGGCGACGAAGGAAATCCAGGCTGCCTTTGGGATCGTTGGTGAAACTGACATGCGGACGGTTAGCTATTATGACGATTCTTGCGCAAAAATGTTCCCGGACATGATTGAGCTTGAAACCGCGCCGGGCTTTCGCCAAATGTCGGCGCGACAAAAGGCGAGCGTCTCCGAGACCGGCCGCGTGCGCAAGCATTTCACGGATGAAAAAGTGGCGATGGTTTGTTCTTACGGGTGTCCTGGCGGTGGCGGGCGCGAGCCCCCTGCTGCTCAGTTCCTGTTCCACCGTGGAGCGGACCGTCCTCCAGCCGCCGCAGATCGAAGGCGCGCATTACCTCGGCAACAAGGCCTGCGCAGAGTGCCACGCCAACATCACCCGCATTTTTCCCTCCAGCCCGCATGCGCGGTTTTACAAGGACGACTTGAAATGGGCGGCGACGGCCGGGTGTGAATCCTGCCACGGACCGGGGAGCGAGCACGTGCGCGTCGGGGGCGGCCGCGGCAAATTCATCGTCAATCCGGGCAAGGACCCGGCGACCTGCTTTCAGTGCCACCTCGAAACACACGCTGAATTAAATCTGCCGCAGCATCAGCAGTTCCTGGAAACGCGGATGAGCTGCGTGCAATGCCACGATCCGCACGGCCGGGACATCCGGAAAGCGCGCGGCGGACTGGCCATGGCGCGGCTCAACGAAAGCTGCGCGCAATGCCATCGCGAGCAGTCCAGGCCGTTCGTGTTTGAACACGAGGCGCTCCGCGAAGGCTGCACGGTTTGCCACATTCCTCACGGCTCGATCAACGACAAACTCCTCGTCGAACGCGATGCGAACCTTTGTTTGAAATGCCACGCGCAGATGCAGAGCGCCAGCGGTCGCATGTTCATCGGAAAGCAGGATCACTCGGCTCTGTTGCCCCTGGGCGCCTGCTGGAGCGCGGGTTGCCACCCGGCCATCCACGGGTCGAACACGAACAGAAAAATGCACTACTGAAAACCGTAAGAGCGTCGATGAACAGCAGCGCCACGATCCAGTGGAGTCTTGTCCTGGCGATCCTGTTGCCGCTCGCCGGGCTGCCGCTTCGCGGCGCCGGAATCGATGCCGCCCGATTGCCGTCGGCGGCCGGTGTCCCGGTTGATTTCGAGCGCGACGTCAAACCGATTTTTGATCAATCCTGTTTTCGCTGCCACGGCCCGGAGCGGCCCAAATCGCGTTTCCGCCTCGACAATCGCGAGTCCGCGCTCAAAGGCGGCGAGAACAACAAGGATGATATCGTTCCCGGCAACAGCGCGCAGAGCAAATTGATCCATTACGTCACGCGGCTGGTCGAGGACATGGAGATGCCGCCCCCCGGGAAAGGCGAACCGCTGACGCCGGAACAGATCGGCCTGCTTAGAAAATGGGTTGATGACGGCGCGCGCTGGCCGCCGGGCGCCGAGACAATCAAACGCGAGACGCAGTTTACCGTCACGCCCATCGCGCAGTGGATCACCGTGAGGGGCAACGAACAGAAGTTCCGCGAGGACTGGGGGCAAAAGAAGGGGTTCACCGCCGGTTATGAACGCTTCGAATTGATCGAACCGGCCGGCAAAGACGCGGAACTGAAGGTGGACGGACGGGCGTTGTTTCCCCAGGAAGATTACCGCGTCGCGCTGACGTTGACGCGGCCTGAGGTTGGTTTTGTGCGTGTTGGTTACGACACGTACCGGAAGTATTTCAACGACACCGGCGGTTTTTACGCTCCAAACAATCAGCCGCCCTTGAGCCTGGTCCGTGACCTGCACGAAGACTTTCGCAAGGCCTGGTTGGATGTCGGGTTGGCGCGGACGGACTGGCCGAAGCTGGTGGTGGGTTACGAATATCAATCCAGGAGGGGCGACGAATCCACCTTGCAATGGGGACCCGTGGTCACGCAGAACATCGCCCCGGCTTACAAACAGGTGGATGAAAGCGCCCACATCCTGAAGCTGGACGCGAGCCACGAATTCGGCGGCGTGTTGATCGAAGACATGTTTCGCGGAGAATTCTATGATC
>QHPW01000505.1 GCA_003219675.1 Verrucomicrobiota bacterium | reverse complement strand
CCTGTGGATCACGGCAAAAATCGGCGAACTGGCCAAACAGATCGGAGCGGGCGGATGCTTATGACTGGTTTCATCGGTCTTTCTCACCTGGGGATTGTTTACAGCCTGGCCACTGCGGCCCGGGGCTTTGAAGTAATCGGCTTCGATCCCGACGCCGCTTTGTGCGATCAGCTCAGCAACGGAAGGTTTCCTGTCGCGGAGCCGGGATTGACGGACCTTTTCCAATCCAACCGTTCTCGGGTTCGCTTCAGCAGCCGCGCGGTTGAATTGAATGAATGCGATCCGGTATTTGTCTCGCTGGACGTTTCGACGGACCAAAGCAACCGGAGCGACCTCGCGCCTCTGAACCGGCTGATCGATTCGGTCGCGGGCGACATCTCCCCGACGGCGACCGTCGCGATCCTGTGCCAGGTGCCGCCGGGTTTCACCCGGTCGTTGAAAACGGTTCTTGACCGACGCGGAGTGAAATGGGCCGGCAATTTGTTTTATCAGGTCGAGACACTGGTCTTTGGCAACGCGGTGGAGCGCGCGTTGCGTCCGGAGCGTTTCATCATCGGCTGCGCAAACCCGCGGGCACCTTTGCCCGGGTCCTATGCCGGCTGGCTAAATGCCTTCGGCTGTCCGCTCCTGCCCATGCGATACGAAAGCGCTGAGCTGGCCAAGATCGCCATCAATCTTTTTCTCGTATCCACTGTCTCCACGACCAACACGCTGGCCGAGTTGTGCGAGAAGATCGGGGCCGACTGGTCGGAAATCGCTCCGGCGCTGCGATTGGACAAACGGATCGGGGCCCATGCGTACCTGAGCCCCGGTCTCGGCATCGCCGGCGGCAATCTTGAACGCGACCTGGTGACCGTGAAAAAACTGGCGGACGAACGCGGCACCGAAGCCGGGGTTGTCGAGGCCTGGCTTCTGAACAGCCGGTATCGGCGTGATTGGGCCTTGCGGAAGGTCCACGAACTGGTGTTGTCGGCAAAGGAAAATCCCGCCCTCGCGATCTGGGGACTGGCGTATAAACCGGACACGAACTCCCTGAAGAATTCCCCGTCGCTCGCGTTGATTGAAGCGTTGGCTCCTTTCGCGAAAGTTGCCTACGACCCTCAGGCCAGACCAAATCCGTCGAGCGGCTCGCGGCTGCAATTGGCCGGTTCGGCTCTGGAAGCCTGCCAGGGCGCCGACGGATTGATTGTGATGACGCCGTGGAAGGAGTTCTCCGGAATCGATCCGGCCAAAATCAAGGCGGCCATGAAAGGCAATGTGTTGGTCGATCCTTTTGGCGCGTTGAATCAGGCCGCATGTGTGCAGGCCGGGTTCGCTTATCATAAACTCGGCGTTTCAGTTTGAGGCTCCATGATATTGACACAGCACTCTCCCTCACCCACAAATCCGAAACGCGTCGTCATTCTGGGCGCCTCCGGGTTCGTCGCGCGCGATCTGGCCCGGCACCTGGCCGGACTCGGAGCCGAGACGCTCACGGTCAGCTCGGCGCAGGTTGATCTTCTTGAGCCCGGGTCAGTCGCGAAGCTGCAGGCCGTCATTCGACCGGACGATTCCCTGGTCATTACCTCCGCGTTGACCCCCGAGAAAGGCAAAGACGTGCGCACCTTCATGAAGAACCTCACGATGATCAGCCAGGTATGCGCGTTCTTTGAGAAAGGAGCGTGCGCTCACGTCGTTTACCTGAGTTCAGACGCGGTGTACGACGACTCGAGGGCGTTTGTTCGCGAAACCACGCCGCGCACGGGGCTGGGGCTTTACGGACTGATGCACGCGGCGCGCGAGGAGATGCTGCGGTTCGCCTTGAGCAAATCAAAACCCCCTCTCTGCGTGGTCCGCCCCTGCGCCATCTACGGGGCGGGCGAGACGCACAACAGTTATGGCCCCAATCGGTTCATGCGCAGCGCCATCAAAGACCGCAAGATCACCCTGTTTGGCAACGGCGAAGAGCAGCGCGATCACGTTTACATCAAGGACGTGAGCCGGTTCCTTGGTCTTTGCCTTCAGCACCGGACCGAAGGCGCGGTGAACATCGTCACCGGCAACGCGGTCTCGTTTTACGATTTGGCGCAACGGATCATCAAGCTGTGCCCGCACACAGTGGAACTGGAATGTCTGCCGCGCGCCACGCCGATTACGCATCGGCATTTTGACATTTCACTTCGGTTGAAGGAATTTCCGGGCTTCCAATGCACATCGCTGGAAGCCGGCCTGGCCGAAATGTTCAAGGAACTGTTTTCGCCGACTTGAATGCCTGATTTCGTGAGTCTCCATGAACCGAGCAGGCTGCGGGTCGCAGACCCGCGGTCCGGACCGGGCCTCTGTGAGGCGCAGCGGCTCATGGCTCCAATGCGCGATTCTGGAATCCTGGCGGCTTTCCATGAACCCGGTGGGGCGAGACTCCGTCGAGCCCTAACTGATTCCTGTGGCTGGGAGATCAGGGCTCGACGGAGTCTCGCCCCACCGTTCATGGTCCAAATGCGCGGTTGCAAAACCGTGGAAACTTTCCATGAACCTGACTCTGGTAGGGACATCGCGCTGCGATGTCCCTACCCGCGAAGCAGCGGGCGGCATCATTGCGCCGCTGAGCGCGGCGCGGACGGCGCAGCGCGCCGTCCCTACCAGGTTCAGGGTTCAAAGCGCGAAAATTTCGTGGAATTCCTCCCATGAACCGGAAAGTGGCTTGCCTGCACTGCAACGACTTATGCAATTCAGGTTCATGGGTCGTGAGCAGGTCCGAAAGGAACACGGAGCTTCCCATGAACCTCAGAAAGTGGCACAGGCATCTTGCCTGTTCGGGGCTGACAGGGTGGAAGCCAGTTCCACTCTGCAGCCGGGGGCCCGGTTCACGGCCCCAACTCACGTCCGATTTTTGG
>QHPW01000137.1:544-5502 GCA_003219675.1 Verrucomicrobiota bacterium | reverse complement strand
AAGGCGAGTACGCAGGGGGGTGCGTGTGTAGCGTCGTGTCGATTTGAGCTTGCCTGATGAAAATAAAAGTGTCCGAGTTAACGAGGCGTTACGGCGACTTCGTCGCGGTGGATCACATTTCCTTTGAGGTGGACCGTGGTGAAGTCCTGGGCTACCTGGGTCCGAACGGTGCCGGCAAGAGCACCACGGTCAAAATGCTGACCGGAATTCTGCAGCCCACCAGCGGACGCATCCTCATTGATGGGCAGGACCTGCGGGACCATACCCTTTCCATCAAACAACGGATCGGTTACGTGCCGGAGATCGGCGGGTTGTATGAAAGCCTGACCGGCATGGGGTTTCTCCAACTGGTCGGCCGTCTGTATCACCTGGAGGAAGACGCTATCACGCACAAGGCGCAGGAGTTCTTCCGGCTGTTCGGCCTGGAGAAGTCCCTGGATCAACGACTCTCCAGTTATTCCAAAGGGATGAAGCAAAAGGTTCTGATCAGTTCAGCCCTGATTCACAACCCTGAGATTGTGTTTTTGGACGAGCCGTTGAGCGGTTTGGACGCGAACACCATGCTTGTGTTCAAGGAACTCATCCGGGAACTGGCCGCCCAAGGCAAAACGATCTTCTATTGCTCGCATATCCTCGATGTGGTCGAACGGGTTTGTCTGCGGGTCATCATCATTGATCGCGGAAAGATTGTGGCCGACGCGCCGGTGTCTGAATTGAAACAATCCACCAAACAGGGATCATTGGAAGATGTGTTCAAAAAACTCACCGACTCGACCGAAGTGAACGAGATCGCCAAGTCGTTCAGCGCAGTCGTGGCCGGAAGCCAATGAGGTCTGAACTATGGCGGCGGAAGCTCTATCCTGCAGGGTGACCCGGCGGTTGGGTCGTTGGCTCAGTCGGTGGGGTGTGGACGCGGACCAATATCATTGGCTGTTGCAGGTCTCCTTGCAGATGGATTTCCGATCCAAAAGCTCACTCCAGGGAGGCCGGGAATCCAGTGGAACAAAATCGGCGCTGCTTCAGACAGGGCTTATGAACCTGATTTTCAGCCTGGTGATCGCAGTATCGCTCAGGACGGCCGGGGTCGGAACATTTTTCTTCTCCGCGGTTACGTTTGGTTACTCAATGACCATGCTGGCCATGTCGATCCTGATGGAGTTCGGGCTGGCGGTCATTTCGCCGGACGATTTTTTGATTCTCGCGCACCGCCCGATTTCCTCGCGCACGTTCTTCGCGGTGAAGTGTTCCAATCTATTGTTTTATGTTCTGGCGCTTGACCTGTCGCTCAACCTGGTGCCGTCGCTGGTGGGCTGGACGTTTACCGATGCACGGTGGCATTTCCCTCTCGCCTTTCTTGCGGTCGCCGTGTCGGCAGGCATTTTTGTAGCGGCCGGCGTTGCCGCGCTGTATGGCCTGCTCCTGCAACGGGTAAATTACGAGCGGTTCAAAGACCTGCTCGCGTGGTGTCAGGTCGCGTTCTCTTTCCTCTTCTTCTTTGGTTACCAGTTGATCCCGCGTCTCGTGGGTAAGGTGCATGGATTCCACATGGAAGACGTGCCGACTGTTTTTGCGGTTGCCCTGCCACCCTTTTGGTTTGCCAGTCTGTTGGAAGTGACGCTTGGCCATTTTTCCTGGTTGGCCGCCGCACTCGGTTCAGTTGCCGCGCTGGGGATGATGCTGTTGCTGCCTCGGCTGTTGCACAGCGTCTCGCTCGATTACTCGGACCAAATCAGCCGGATGATTTCAGCCGGGGCGCAAACGGAAACAAAACTGATTACACCAGGAAAAGGCTCCCTTACCCGGTGGTTGGAGCGGATCGTTCTCCCGGACCTGGAAGAACGAGCGATTTTTCACTTTCTGCTCACGATGTTTCGGCGCAACCGGCAATTGAAGCTGCAGCTGTATCCCAATTTCGGCATCGTACTCGCCCTGTTTGCTCTCGCATTATTAGAACATGAAAAGCTGGCTGATCCATTCACAGTCGTGGCGGCGGGCTACGGCACTATGCTGCCTGTCATGACATTTCTGTTCGCGGGGATGGGCTTGGCCGCATCATTGCCTTATTCCGACGAATACCAAGGCGGCTGGATCTTTCACGTCGCGCCCATTGCGCGACCGGGCCGGTTTCTGAAGGCCGTCAAAAAAGCAGTCGCACTTGTTTTGTTCGCTCCTCTGTCCGCATTGAACGTTGCGCTCTTCAGTTTCTTTTGGCCGCTCGCTCATGCGGTGGCGATTACGTTGTATGGATTGGCGATCGGTCTGGTTACATTACAAGTCATGCTGTTTTGGTTCCGAGACTATCCCTTCTCGCGCAAAATTGAAAAGGGCACTCAAAGCCGGCGATTTGCCACGGTATTCGTGATGATGATGTTCTTGGGAGTGTTCATGGTGTTGCCATCCCTGTTCGGCGCAAACACCTTGTTAGTGTCGGTGGTGATCGCCCTGTTGTTCGCGACAGTGTTCGTGCTTGGGTACCTGAATAATCGCGCGTATGCGCGCACAGTTCGACAGTTAGAGTTCGAGCCGGACTGAAGACGCGCGAACTGCGGCTCCAGCACGTTAGTGGGCGACAAAGCGGAACGCAGTGGCCGTTGGTCCCGATGGGTGAAAAGGTTCACTGACGCAAGGATTTGGCTGGCCAATGCCGACGCTTTCGATACACTCCGGGGCGGAATAAGAGGGGGTATCCCCGGATCCGTTGTTGATGGCGTATGATGTTGAGAAAACTCTGTCGGTTCGCGCCGTTGGCCGTTACGACCATTTTCCTCCTTCTTCCGACAAGCGCGAGGGCGTCTGATTCTGTCTGGGTGGTAGATCTGTTGATGGTCTTCACGCCGGCGGCACGGACGGCTGCGGTGCCCTCGGAGATTGAACTGCAAATCAGGTCCGCCGTCGCCGAAGCAAACCTGCTATTCGCCCGAAGCGGTGCCAGTGTCCGCATTCGCCTAGTCCATAGTGGCGAGATCTCATACGCGGAGAGCGGTTCCGTGCGAACGGATCTGGATCGCTTGCAAACTCAAAGCGACGGTTTCCTGGACGAGGTCCACAGTCTGCGTGATCAGTACGCCGCCGACCTTGTGTGCCTTGTAGTCGAAGGTGGGAATGACTTTCTTTTCTACGGCTTGCAAGGCCCATCCGCGGACCATGCCTTCAGTGCGATCCGCCGCTCGGCTCTCAACACCGCCTATTTTCTTCCCGTCGCATTGAGTTTCAATTTCGGTTGTCAGCTCGAAAGGAATTGGGCCGATAGCGTCGGCGCATTCCCGTTCTCCTACGGGTATAGCTCGAGCGCTGCCGGCAGGATTTACAGCACCGCCGACGCATTTGCCGGAGGACGTCTTCCCTTCTTTTCCAACCCGGACATTGCCTTTCGCGGGATTCGACTCGGCGTACCGGCAGGCCTGGGTGAGGCGGCCGACAACGTCCGAACCATCAACCTCACCGCGCCGCTGGTGGCAGGTTTCCGGGGACCGGCTGGACAGGCGGCAAAGCCAGAGGTGCGAATCCAAAGCCCGGCCGCCAACAGCCGCCACTGGAGCGACGCGGGAGTTCCCTTCAATGTGGAGGCGTCCTCACCCAATGGCCCAATCGCACGGCTCGACCTGTTCGCCGTCTATCGTGAGCCTCCGAATTGGCCCACGGTTCCGCACTACATGACCAGCTGGGCCTACCAAGTGCCCTGGAAAGAAACTTGGAATGGATTATTCCCCGCCGATTACGAGTTGGTCGCCGTGGCGACCGACACCAGCGGTGTCGCCGAGGCGTCAGAGCCGATTCCGTTCTCGGTCCGCATTCGCAATGACGACTTCGGCGACGCGACCGTATTAGCGGGCGCAGACGCGGCGGTCGAAGGAACCACCTACGGGGCCACGGCTGAGCCTGGAGAGTCCGCAGTGCAGAATGCACACGGGCAATCCGTTTGGTATCGGTGGGTCGCGCCGGCGGACGGACGCCTTCGGCTCACCGGCACCCGGGCGAATGGCTTTGCCGTGTATCGGGGCGAAGCGCTCACCAACCTCGTGGAAGTCACAAGCGCTCCGTATCCGGCATGGACAACATTGGAGACCGATGTCGAAGCGGGCGTCGCCTATTCCATCCTGTTGGACGGCGCTTACGACCCGACGAATTCGATTCTGGGAGGATTCACGTTGCGATTGCATTTCGCGGAACGCCCGGCAAACGACGCGTTCGACAATCGAACCCGGCTCAGCGGCGGTTCTATAGACATTGCGGGGGATACATTTGCGGCAACCACGGAGCTTGGTGAGCCGCAAACCGACGCTTGGCCACCGTCCCGCAGCATCTGGTGGTCCTGGACGGCGCCCGCGTTCGGCGAGGTGATGCTCAGCACGGAGGGCTCGGAGTATACCCCCGACCTCGCGGTCTTCAGCGGCTCCGAGCTGACCAACCTTGTTCCAATTATTTCGCGAAACCAATCGGGGCGGTTTCTGGCCGTCGCCGCAGGCGAATCCTACGAAATAGCCGCTTACGGCGCCGGGGGAGGCGCAGGGCCGATGCGACTGCAGATGAGCTTCTTCCCTTCACCGGCCCACGACAGCTTCGGCGACCGGGGCGTGCTTTCGGGTTCGAACATCTCGATTGATGCTGATACGCGAGGCGCCAGCGCCGATTCGGCTGATCCGTGGTTGAAGACTGATCCCACCGATCAACATTCCCTCTGGTGGAGTTGGACGGCACCCGCGTCTGGCTGGCTGTCGCTGAAACTCCTGCCAACGGACAGCGCCCCTTATCGCTTCCTGAATCTCCGGGTCTTTACGGGAACATCGCCTACCAATCTAACCCAGATTTCGACATTCAATTCATCGTCATCAGCGCAATACGGCTTCCCCGCCGCTCGAGGTGAGACATATCTCATCACCGTCTCCGAACGGGCCGGTAGCGCGGGTCCGTTCAACCTCTCGCTGTCTCTGGCGGTCCCGCCCCCCAACGACACGTTT
>QHPW01000137.1:0-538 GCA_003219675.1 Verrucomicrobiota bacterium | reverse complement strand
ACGAACCTCGGACGGGACGTTCGCTATGGTGGTCTTGGACCCCTTCGTCGAACGGGGTCGCCGTACTCACCAGCCAGCATGCGGAGCCGGTGCTCTATCTCGGCGACGCATTGACCAATCTCACTGCCATTCCCTGGCGATGGCTCAGCGGGCCAGGCACATTCGACGTGGAAGCGGGCCGCGAATACAGGATCGCCCTGTATCTGGACGGTGTTGGGCCCCAGGACGTCACCTTGGACGTCCACCTCTTCCAATCTCCGCCCAATGATTCCTTCAGCGCGGCCCAGGTACTGACGGGACTCCATTCCCGGATCGGCGGCTGGAATTTCCTGGCCACCTCGGAGCCCGGCGAACCACAGGACGGAGGGAGATCTGTCTGGTACGCGTGGACGGCGCCGGGCAAGGGGCAAGTATTGATCACGACCGGTTGGCAATCGTTGTTCGACATCGCGGTCTTCACGGGAACAACCGTGGAAAACTTGGCCCCTGCGCCCTTTCGAGTGCGAGACGATGGCGTCGAATTCATTGCCGAAGAAGG
>QHPW01000501.1 GCA_003219675.1 Verrucomicrobiota bacterium | reverse complement strand
CGACCCCCGAAGATTGAAGGATGGCATCGGCGAACGGACGAAATGCCTTCGGTTTCTCCGCGTAAGAGGCAGGCGAAAAAATCTCCGGCGGCAGTTTGGCGAGGTCGAGGACGTGCAACGGCACTTTCAATGCCGTGTAAATTTCCTCGACGAGTGTCGCGACTTTGCGTGTGTTGCTGCCCGGACGATTCGTGCCGACAATGAGCGTAATCACCCCGCCGTTTTAGCAGGAAGGGCGCGTCGGGCAAGTCGCAAGGCGTTGCTTCCGGTCTGCGCCGGCCAAACAGCTCCCCCGTTTATGGTCGCCAGCCATACCATACCTGTTCAGTTGAAACCGCCGAGTACGTGAAATAGGCCAAAAAAGGACTCCGAAAAACGGTAGGGCGCGGTGTCCTCACCGCGCCGCGGCCCGGCGGGCTGAGGACAGCCCGCCCTACCTTGCGGTTCATGGAACGGAACACTTCCAAAACCGGGCGTGAATCGAAGCCATGAACCCTGCCGTAGCGGCGTCTCGCCAGAGCGCCGCTTGCTGTTGTTCCTACGAATTGCGGCGCTCTACCGAGACGCCGCTACGAGGAGACGGTTCACGGAAACGGAGTAGCCACCGGACATTTTCCCGGCGCACGCCGGAAACCGTTTTGCAGCCAGAGCCGCCAGACCATGAAGAAGGCCTCGCGCATGATTTTCCAGGACATCTTGGAGCTGCCTTGAAACCGGTCGGTGAAAATGATCGGCACTTCGACAATCTTCATTCCCTGGCGCCAGAGCTTATGGGTCATTTCAATTTGAAAACTGTACCCGTTGGAACGCACATTGTGAAGGTCGATGGCCTGGAGGGCGCGGCGACGAAAGCATTTGTAACCGCCGGTCGGGTCGGTGAACGGCATTCCGGTGATAATCCGGACGTATTTGGCGGCGCCTTTGCTCAGCATCAATCGGCCGAGCGGCCAGTTGACGACGCGAATACCGTCGCTGTAGCGCGAGCCGAGCACGAGATCGGCGTCCTGCGCGGCTTCCAGGAATTTCGGGATGTCGTCCGGATTGTGGGAAAAATCGCCGTCCATCTCGAAGATGAATTCGTAGTCGCGTTCCAACGCCCAGGCGAACCCGGCGCAATACGCGCGTCCCAGTCCATCCTTCTCGGCGCGGTGCAACACCTGAATCCGGGATTGCTGTTCGGCGAGTTCATCGGCCACCTTGCCCGTGCCGTCGGGCGAATTGTCATCGACCACCAGCACATCCGCGGGCACGGGAAGCGCGAGCAACCGCGCCGCCAGGGGCGGGAGATTATCCCGCTCGTTGTAGGTGGGCACGATGACGAGCGTTTTGCTGCTCATGGGCGCAAGGTCGCGCAGACTATGAAATGACCGGTAGGGTTAAAACAAGCAGGAAGCGTGCGCAGCGGAACCGTTTTGGTGGGGCGAGGCTCTCCGTGATCCCGTACCTCGCCCGCTCTTTCCGTGAACCTCAGAAAGTGGCACAGGCATCTTGCCTGTTCGGGGCTGACAGGCTGGAAGCCTGTCCCACTCTGCAGCCGGCGGACCGGTTCATGGCCGCAACTCACGTCCTGTTTTGGGAGGTGTTCGCTTTCCATGAACCGCAAGGTAGGGCGGGCTGTCCCCGGCCCGCCGGGCCGCGGCGCGGTGAAGACACCGCGCCCTACCCGTTGGCAAGGTTCATGGTCCCAATGCGCGGTGGCAAAACCGTGGAGGCTCCCCATGAACCGGTGGGGCGAGACTCCGTCGAGCCCTGATTTTCCGTCCTTTGGAGATCAGGGCTCGACGGAGTCTCGCCCCACCGTTGATGGTCTCGATTCGTGTCCAAACTTTGGAGGTGTTCCATTTCCATGAATCCTCAAGGTGGTTTGCCTACAAGCCAGCACTGGAGCGCGGTCCCATGGCTCCAACACCCCCGTCACTCCGCCGCCCCGCTGCATTCCCGCGGCAGCAGCGGCTTAAGCGGGCACTGGCTGCAAAGGGGATTGCGCGCGCGACAGAAATGTTTGCCCACGATCACGAGTTGGGCGTGGTAATCCTGCCAGTAGTCGAGGCGCCCGGCGGCCGGCTTTTCGCCCAAGGCGATCTCGCAAAGCGCCTGCAAATCATCATACCCGGCTTCGGCCTTGCACCAGCCGTGCCGATGAAAAATCCGTCTGGTATAGGCGTCGATGACGAAGCTGTGATGCCCGCCTGCGTAGAGCAGCATGGCGCGAGCGAGCTTCGCCCGCGGCCACTTGTCCTTTGAACCCGGCTTGATCATTTCAGTTTTGAACCATTCGGACGCATGACGAAGAACCCATGCTGAAGCTTGCGCCCGCCGTTCTTCGGGCGCGACCGATGGCACGCAAAGAATCTCTTCACGGCCGT
>QHPW01000136.1:8147-14201 GCA_003219675.1 Verrucomicrobiota bacterium | reverse complement strand
GACCGCGCCCAACTCCATGCCGAAGACGTCATCGGAACTGTTGGTGCCGGACTGATGAACCTCGACAGCCATGAGATTGTCGCCGTTCACCAGGCTGTTTGTCGGGAACACCAGGACCTCCGGCAGGCCTTCGTTCGGCTGGTTTGTGGCGGTCGTGTTGTAGGCCACCGAAAAAGGCATGCGCAGCGAGCCGACCCGGACACCGTTGAGGTAATATACTGCGCCATCGTCGATATAATTCGTCGATACCAGACTGAAGTTGGTCAGGTTTCCGTTCCATTGAAAATGGGTCCGGTAATAGACCGTGATCTGGCCCCCGGCTTGATTGGGCGCGGGGATGGGCGTGAGAAACGGGTAAGGATATTCGGACGGAATAGTCTCGAAACCGAAAAGTCCGCCGCCGCCTGCCCAACCGGAATCACTGAAAGAAACCTGCGACCATGCGGTTCCCTGGTTGATGCCAGAGTTGTCAAATTTCCATGAATTCGCGATCGCCAGAAGATTCACGACGACGCTGGTCACGTTGGTGACGGACGTGGTGCCCCCGTTTGGAGCCGGATTGGGCCCGCCCGACGTGGGCTGCGCGAAACTCACGAGCGTATCGCTGCCGCTCGGACTCCGGCCCTGGGAAACGTCGGTGCGTTGCGGGCCATAGTTGATCGCGTCGATCGGATTGAGGTCCGGGCCGGAAAGAAGGATGATGCCGACGTCCGGATCGAGTTTGAAGTCCACGTGATCGGCCCCCTGGCCGGCGTCACCATCCGCAATGAACGACGCGTAGCCGTTGCCGGCGATGAAGCTCAGAGCCGGAACGGGACTCAGCGCGGGCGCGCCGGCGGCGTCCGAGAGAAACAATCCGCCGATCGGAGCCGGTGAGGCGCCCGGGTTGTACAACTCAATGAAATCGTTGTTGGCCGCGAACTGCGCGTCGGCCAGCCATTCGTTGATTTTCAAACGGTGATAGTCACCCAGCGGCACAGGGATGTTCGCTGCGCCGAAGGTCGGCGTGCATAACGTCCACTCGCCATCGTGCGCCCGGCCGATTGAATAGTCGGACAATTGAATGCCGAAGCTCACCGAGTCGAGCAACCCGCCGCCCCCGGCCGGCTTGTCGAACAAAGAAACGTCGTCGCCGCCGGCCTTCAGATTGAAGCCGAGATGAATCCCGGGTGTGCCGTCGTTGTTGTCCGCATAGAGCACCAGATACTGCCCCGGACCGAGCAACGTGTTGGGCGGAAAGACAAACTTGCGCGGACTGGTTGCGCTGTCGGTGATGCTCATGTCGAACAGATCCAGGGTTTGGCCCCCGTCGTTGTAGAGTTCGATCAGGTCGGGGAAGCCGGTCCCGTGCGGGACCGCCGAGACGTTTTTCGCGAGCACTTCGTTGATCCGGACATGGATATAAGCCGTGCTCACCGTCCAGGTGCGCGAGGTGGTGACGTGCGCGGCAATACCCGCGTTGGTCGGATAGACGAACGTATCGTCCTGGTAGTACCCCGCGTCATTCCTGCCCGTCACGGTGACCGTGTGGGGACCGTTGCCGAGGCCGGTGAGATTGATCGCCGGCTGCGTGGTGATCGGCGTCTCCGCGCTCCAAAGGCCGTTGTCCAGTTTCCATTTGTAATGGGTGTAGCCCCAAAGGTAGGGCGGCACCACCGTGCCCCAGTTGATCGTGCCGCCGGGCGCCACGCTGAGCACAGCGCCGGTCGAAGCGTTGGTGCCGACAGGCTCGCCGTAAATCAGAATACCCGGAGAATTCAACCCGCCGCGGTCGTATTTCGACCCGTAACCCGTCTTCAGAGCGGGCGAACCGGACCGCGGCGTGAGCGCTGCTCTGACCGTCTTCCAGTCGGCGTTCGCGACGTCGGTGATAAGACCCAGGTTGAGGCCCGGATCCACGACGACGTTGTTGCTGCCCGGACCGGTCCACGGCTGCGGCAGGATGTTGTTCTCGAAGATGAGCGTCTGGTTGGCCGGGTTGTAATTGGCCGTCAGCATCGGGCAGTCCCAGATGATGTTGTTGGCGACGTAAGCACCCGCGCCGTAACTCGGATCGGGCAGAGGCACGCCGTCATCCGTGAAGTCGAACGCCGCAATGTCCGTCGTCAGGCCGCCGCCGTTCTCCTTGTTCACGTGAACCAGCGTGTTGTTGATGAAAATGAAACGACCGGCGCCCGGGGATCCCCCGCCCTTGTTCAGGATGGCGTGATCGACGTCGTAAAAGAGATTGTTGATCACCGTCCATTCGGAGAACTGATTGGCGAAATCGACGCCGCCGGAGATCGCACTGCCGGTGTCGCGCGCATCGTCGGTGCGGTTCGGATCGCGATGAACGTGCATGAACAGGTTCCCTTCGATCCACGCATCGGTGCTGTCCAAGTCAAGGTTGTCGTCGGACGCGCCATCGAAGACGTTGTTGATGATCTGCAGAATGGCGCCGGGCCGCTGGCCGCCGGTGAAGTCGATGGTGTCGTTGAAACCCCAGGTATGGCCAAAATAGTTGTCGCGGAAGATGCCGTGGCCACCGGCGGGAATGCCATTGACGCCGTGAAGGCTCTCCGGACCGCTCGGGGGCGGATAAGTGGGGAAGACGCAGTTCTGAACGATAAACGAGCTGCCGTCGAATGAAATGTATTCCACCACGGGCGTGGGCGGCCACGCGCAGTGGTCGATGAAAACCAGCGCATTGTTGACGTGGATCTGCGCGTTGTGCCCGCCGATCGTCGTGCCGCCGCACGAGTCGAAATCGACGAAACCCAGCCGGCTCTCGGCTGTGCCGTTGATGAAGTCCAGACTGCCCCAGTTGCCCGTCATTGACGGGTTCCTGCCGATGTGAATGCGCTGCGTCTCGGCGCCCTGCGCCAGGATTCTGCCGGTGCCATTGACGGTGATCGTCGCGCCTGGAGCCACAAAGACCGTGGTGCCGGGCTGGATCGTGAGGGTGACGCCATTGGGAATCGTGAGATTCGCGGTGACGCCATAAGGCCCGCCCGCCGGCGTCCAGGTGGTGTCGCCTGCAAGGACGCCAGAGACGTTGTTCACCGGCGCGCCGGTGTCATACCAGATGTCAATGTTCGTCCGCGCAACCTCGATGCCATTCGTGTCGAGGGACTGGACGAGGATGCGATTGATCCCTGGATTCAGCGCCACGCCGGCGGCGGTCCAGTTCCCCTGCCACGCGACATACGTCGCGGGAGAACCATTGACCAGGATACTGCCCGTCTCGATGGCGTTGGCGCTTCCGGAGAGCGTCGCGATGGCGGTGGTGGAGTGGGGATAGCCGTCCGTCACCGGCAAGCCGCTCTGCGCCGTGAGCGTCAGCGGGATTTGCGACAGCACCCAACTGACCTGCGCGCCATTGAACGCCTTCATCGTGTCGATGGCGGTCTGGGGCAGGTAGGTGTTGAGCAGTTGGTCCAGCAGCGGGTTCATCTCCGCGGGCGAGAAAGTCGTTTCGGCAAGGGCCTTCAACCATCGATAGTAAATCGGCGCAAACTCCGGCGTCTTCATGAAGCGGTCCACCGCCGGCAAAGCGGTCATGCGAAAAATACTGTGGCGCGGCGGAACAGCAGTCAGCCCACGTCCCATCACCGAGTCCAAATCGTAAGGCAGGACGAGAAAGCGCGTGTCGTTGGTGCCGCGGTAGAGGGCATAATCATCGCCGTAGCCGTTGGCGAGGCAGGTTTCGTCGTTGTCCAGAAGTGTGTTGATGGCCATGTACTTCATCCATTCATCCACATTCAACCGACGCTCGACGTCGGCCACGTAGCTGGAAGGCTGGTAACCGTTGGTGCCGCTCAACACCGCGATCAAATCAATCAGATCCGCCCAATTGTTCTCGATCAGGTTGTTCTCCTTGAAATACGCGTTGGTATAGGCCGCAACCGCGTAATTGGCCCCGTTCCAACTGAGGTCCGCCACCGCGTTTTGAAACAGCGGATCACACAGCACCGCCTGGCGAATCCCCCGATAAGAATTGCCGCGGTCGTCCAGGGGAAAGTGGCGTTTGATGAAGTCATTATTGTACTGCGCGTTCGCCGCGTAGGAACCGTAGGAATTGCCGACGACGGTGGCCATCAGGTTGGTGCTGTTGACGCGCACCTGCATTGATTCCGGTCTGGTTCTTCCACATGCGATCCGCCGGGATGTTCACGTGATAATTGTTGGGATTGGATTGACGCGTGCCATGGCCGCGATTGCGGACACCGACGTTGTAGCGTAGTTGCGTGGTCGAGCCGTCGGTCACCACGCCGTCCTGCGTGATCAGAGTGGCGTTCATCTCGGCGTCACTGTCCGAGTCCGGGCACTTCCTCCCCAGCGCGAACAACTCCGCGCGCTCGGCTTCCGTCATGAGGATGCGGTAGATCGGCTGCGAGCCGTTATACACGCCGGCGTCCACCTGATAGAGCAGGTTCGCCGTGCGAACCGAATTCGTAGGCGGCACGAACGCAGGATAGGTCCGCAGATTGTTCTCCAGGTCACGGGCCTGAAGGAAAAACTCGACCACGGTGGAGTCGGGCTGTGCCGGTAGCGTCCCGCCATAGATTCCGTCGCCGGCCAGGCCGTCGCCATGCGCGCCGTCGTCGAACATCGGCACCGGGCTGAAATTCGCCGCGCCATCGACGCGATAGTTGAGGGTCACCGCCAATCCGTTGGTGTGTTCGTCCACGATCCGCGCGCTCACGGTCACCACGTCCGTCGGTTGAGGAATGATGGGCGTGTGGCCGACCGCGGTGATGACCGGGGCAATGTTGGCCGCGCCAATCGAATTCGGGCGGCCCGGCGTGCCGTTGGGCGTCGTGCTGGACCCCCAGTTCTGAGCGTAGGAGTTGGGCAAATCGGGATTGATCAATTCGAGCGACGCTCCCAGACCGTCGTGCGCGGCGAACCATTCCCAGCCTTGATGATCGTAGATCACGGGTCCCATCCGACGTATTGCCCAGTCGCCGTCATTATAATACGTGACGCTGTTGATGGTTTGACCCGTGTTGTCATCGAGTTCAATGGTGTGGCCGTCGAGGGGTCCGGCGGATGCCGGAACCACATTGCTGACTCCCGGATATTTCGCGGCGAAAGTCGTTGCGTCCGCCGCGACGACGAGGTAACCGCCGGCCGCGAGGATCGTGTTGGTCGGGAAGGAAAAATGGACGCCCCGGGTGATCTGCCAGCCGGACAGATTCACATTGGTCGGGGCGCTGTTATGCAGTTCAATCCATTCCTCGAGCACGTTGGTCGAGTTGGGATGATACATGATCTCGTCGATGATGACGTTCCCGCCCAATGTGGATGCAAGGCAGGCCCTGAGAAAAAGAATTCCGCTGAAACACGTCACGGCAGTTTTCATATCGGGGAGTTCTGAATCAACCAACCAATCGGCGCGCGCCTTTTCCGGCGGCGCAGCCACAGCAGGAGGAGTAAGGCAGTCCGCAGAAAGCGCGATTACGCAGGTTCATTATTTCATTCCAGACTCACATTCGGATCGTTCTGGATCGCGTTCCCGACCGGGCCAACGCGCGGCCAGCCACGAAACACAGACGAGGCTACAAGATTCACACCCAACAGCAACAATTGTGTTCAAAGCCAGCAAATTTTGTTCCGTAAACCGGCCTGGGCACATCGGATGCCGGCCCGTAGAGGCACCTGCGCCTAACGCCGGGATTCCATGCGTGTTTAGCGTAGCGGCGGGCGTCTCGCCTGCCGTAGAGCCGGAGCATCCTGCCCGGCGGAACAACTCCTCCACTCGTCCCGCTCGTTGTGGATCGCGGAAACACCGTGCGCTCTTTTCCGGACGACAAATCTGCCGCGTATCCGTTGGCGCGCCTTTGGACGTGGCGCAGGTTTCCAACCTGCTGACTTGAGCCGTCCGGGAGACGGCGAAAGGGATTGCCTGAGCAAAGCGAAGGCAAGGCCCGCAGGGCCAAGCGAGCGGGAGCGAGTGAGCCAATCGCCGATTTCCAATCGGCAGAGCGTCCGCAGTCCCGAGGCTTTGGAAGCGGCGAAGTGTCTGCGGGTTGAAAACCCGCGATACGGCAGATTTGGAAATCTACCGCGCGT
>QHPW01000136.1:0-8083 GCA_003219675.1 Verrucomicrobiota bacterium | reverse complement strand
ATGGCCCTCACCGTTCTCGTCGCGTTGTCGGCCCATGCGATTCCAGAACCGAGAAGGATCATCAGGTCGGATGATTCTCCTCCGAGGTGGACCCACCGGAAGCATTTGAAAAATGCTTGAGTAGCCGGAGCCAGAGGAGTATCTGCGATACATGCCCGCTTCTCGCGACTCGCAAATCCTCGAGGTCGTTCGCACGAGGCCGAATCCAGATTCCAAGCTGATCCAGGGCATTACCCACATCCACGTTCCGTTGATAAATCGGCGAATGGCGAGAATGCGCAAGCCAGGAATTCTCGCAGGTCGCATGGTTGTTTTAGCCGCTTTGGTCTCCTCGGGCTGCGGCAGGAAGGCCGCGCCGCCCGCCGCGCAGGGCGACGGCGGCCATGCCACGACTGCTACATCCGTCGTTGCGATGAACCAGCCCGGAACTCCGGGCTATATTCCGCCGGCGGAGTCACAAGTATTTGTCGTCAACGGACAAATCGATCTCGCGGCTCTCACCACCGCCCTGCGCGACTATTGCAAGTGGAAGATGAGAGTGCCCAAAGACCTGAACGAACTCGTGACCAGCAGGTATCTAACAAACTTGCCCGCACCGCCTGCCGGCCAAAAGTATGCCATCGACCCGACTTATCTTGAAGTTAAACTGGTGAACCAATGAACTGACAATCTCGGAAACAAATTCTACTCCGTCTATGAAATCGCCCCCTCGCGTGAAAAACATTTCTGAAGTCTCCCGCGCCTTTACTTTGATCGAATTGCTGGTCGTGATTGCCATCATCGCCATCCTGGCCGGATTGCTCCTTCCGGCCCTGGCCAAAGCCAAGCAAAAGGCGCAGTCGATCAAATGCACCAGCAACGTGAGGCAGATTATCCTGGCCGGCAAGATGTACACCGACGATAACAAAGGAAAGCATGTTGTCTCCTACTTGTTTCCACCTTACACCCAGGGCCTGATCGCCTGGTTTCAGTTACTCCAACCCTACCTCAGCAGCACCAACATCCTCGTGTGTCCATCCCGCAAGGGAAAGCCGCTGGAGTTAGAGAGGTGGGACGGAATTTCTGTGACTGTCCCGACTGCGTCCGATTACGCCGTCAATCATAAACTCTGCGGAGAACTGAGCCTGTACGTCCCGTATCACCACGCTGCAGAAATCGCCGTGAGAAGTCCTGCAACGACCGTATTCATCACTGACTCCGGCACGCGGCCTGATCCGAGGAAAAACCCCGCCGTGACTGCTTTTTCGGTGCCCAAACTGGGCGCCTGGATGCTGGGCGACCCGCAGACCGGCGACTGTCCGAGCTGCGTTGTCGGCGATAATCCGAACTGGTGCGGTCCGCAACTTCGCCACGATGGGCGGAGCAATAACGGGTTTGTCGATGGCCACGTCGAAAGCATGAAAGGCTTTTGGTACTACACCAACACGCCCTGGCTCGATCCGGCGTTGGGCGGCAGGTAGGATCTGGGGATCACACGCGCCCTGGCGTGGTGCCATCGGCGCCCCCGCCGATGGCCGAACCGCGCGATGCAGTCACTGAATGGTCAGCCCAAAACTGCGGGCGGGTCGGCGTGGGCGCCGACCCGAGCACGCGAGGCGCGCGAGGCGCGTGCGCTCCCCATCCGGAACTGAACAGAACCTCATGCTCAAAGCCATTGGTTTTTGGAGGGACACACACGGAGTCTTTCGCCGTTGTCCCAGGCCACAGTGGCTTGTGCAGCGCGGCTGGCACGCAGCCGAATCGGAGCGCATCCTCAGGTATCTGCGCTCCGGTCACGACTTCGCCGCTTGTTGTGGCTGGTCCACATGCCGATTTCGAGGCTGCAGGGAGGGAGAGAGGAATGGGGCGGGCAATTTTACCGACGGCGAGTGGTATTGGCCCGAGGGACTGGCACATTACGTCCAACGTCATGCGGTCATCCTGCCGGAGGAGTTTATTGAGACGATGCGCGCCAACGATTGGCGAGTGCCCGCTGTTGGGGAGATTGCAAAGCGAACTTTCGATTACACTTTCTGGCTTGATTGGGCCGGCCAGCAGCAGAGGCAGCGTTGGTATCATTTCTGGCGATTGGCATTTTACCGTGCGGCCTGAAATGATTGAGCGAACTTCGCTCGTCGCGTTACGCGGCACGGATTTGGGAATCTGCGCTACCGCATTGCCGGAGTGACCAGTCGATAGAAACGTTCCTTGATGTTGCTGTTGATTGGATCGGGCACATCCACAGAGCGGCTCGCGCCCGCCGCCGGCACGTCCGCCAGTCTCTGCCAGGCACCCGTCGAAGCGTCGTCGCGATATTGAATCGTGTAGCTCTTGTTCGCCACCGCCCTAAACCGCAACGTGGCCATGCCCGCCGAACCCGCGACCGACTCGAACCTTAAACAACTGGATGCATCGCGCGGGTTTGTGCCGCTCAGATATTCCTCCAGGTTCTTGCGCTGTCCGGATTCAATGAATAAGCAGCCTCCCAATCGTCCGGCATGCCATCGCCGTCACGATCGGGGCCAATGCCCGATACGCTGCCCGGTGAAGGTGCTGCCGCAATCCAGTTTGCCGGATCGTTGCCATTCCGTGCCGCTGCAACGCGCTGCAACGCGCTGCCGGTTCCATCCGGTGTCGCCGGCCATGGCTGCTGATTTCCATAAATCACTTCGTCCAGGATCACCCAGGAATACGGGTCGCCCGGCAAATCCGGATACTGCGGTTTCTCGATGGCAACGCGGTCGCTTCGATTTCCCAGCTTGCCGGAGTAAGGCCCGAGGAGCGTCACGTTACCATCCGTGATGCCATAGATGTTGCGGAATCGATTCGACGCCGTCGAGTCCGAGGGATCGAAGTTGACCACCAGCAAAATGCCTCCCGCGGCAATCGTGGTGTTTGCAGGAAAGGTGGTGAAGCTCACGCCGCCATCGAGCCGCCAGGTGCCGTTGGTGTCCTGCAGCCTGACGGTCTCGGCGGTCGGATTCAACAGTTCAACGTATTCATCCACGGTGTTGTCGTTCGTTCCCCCGATATCCGGCGGACGGTACATGAGTTCGTTGATAACGACGCCGGGCAAGGCGCTCGAATTGGCGCCATCCCTTGTTCGCGAGGTCGAATACCAGAACGCGCCGCCGTCCGGGACGCGGCTTAGCGACACATTGTTCTCCTGCCCTTTGAACTTGATCGCATCCTCTACCCGGTCCTGGCCGTTGCCCGGCAGGCGCGACAGCAAGACCTGTTCGCCGGCCTTGTCGATGCCGAAACCTGTCGTGATCGGATTGTGGAACCCGTTAACTTCGTCGAAACTCAAATGCCCGCCTGCTGGAATGGTCACGGCCGGAATCGCCCACTTGCGCAGGTTGGCCGGATCGTCACTCAGATACCAACCGCTCAATGAAATGTTCGTGGCCCCCGCGTTGAATAATTCGATCCAGTCATTCGAATCATACTCGGGCCGCGACGGGTTGAGGTAGTCCGTGTGGGCCGCGATCTCATTCAGCACGACCGTCGCCGCGGGCGCCACCGGATCGGCCCGGCCCGGCGACCCCCCGATGTATGCGCTCGCCCGCCAATTGCCCGGATAATCCAGCGCGCCGGTCGCCTGACCCTCCATCGCCGGGTCCAGGGCAACCAAGGAATGGCCGCCGCCGGCAGCCGCCACCGGCCAGCCGCGGCCGTTGGAATATTCAAAGGAGAAAAGCACACTGCCCCCGGCGCCTGTTTTCAGCTCCAGCTTCTCCCCGCCATTGGCCAGACTGCCTGAGTATGGCCCGACCATCGACACCGAGGCGTCCAACCCATAATGCGCGCGAAAGACGGCAAAGTTCGTGGTGTTGACCACCAAAAGGTAGCCGTTCGGCGGGATGGTTGTCCCTGGCGTAAAGGTCAGGTCCACGCCCGCGGTGAAATTCACGCCGTCCAGATCCAGCGTCAGGCTGCTGCTGCGATTGCGCAATTCGATGAACTCGAACTCGCTTCCGCCCGGCGGCTCATACATCACTTCTGTCAGCCGCAGATTGTCCACCAGCGCCGCTGCATTGTCCGGCAGGCCGACGACAAACTGAACCGGCTGCGACCAGTTGCTCCAGCGGCCGGTGATGTCCTTCATCAGCACGCGCACGCGGTAAGCGTGGCCGACTTTGGTCGCCTCTGACGGAATGGTTATGTCGGCGGTGAACAGGGCCAGTTCCTCGCTCTCCCAGTCGGCGTTGATCTCGTATCGTCGCGGCTCGCCGCGATCGTAAGTGGGCGCATTGGTGTCGGTCACTTCGGCGATGCGCCATTTCATGGCGGCGAAGACGTTGACGCCACTGTAGGCCGAGGAGCGGAACATCAGCCGATTCAACGGGAAGCCGGCAGGCCCGGTGTAGGTAATCGTCGGGCGCGCTGGAATTGATGCGTCGCTGGAAATGCTGTTGAGATAGTTGCCGCGTGTGTTGAGGTAGTTCTTCATCAACTGAATGCAGCCGTCGAAGTTTTTGCTCACGCCCGGTTCGTTGGGCCATTGATAAAAGCGGCCCTGCCCTGCCTTGCTCAATGCGGAGCTGTAAGCGCCGTCGTTCATCTTCGGGTTGTAGTCCCACATCGAGCGGTCCGCGTCCAGAATGGTCGGCCCGTTCGTCGGTCCGCGCAGCAACTGCGCGTGCTCGTCAATCAACTGAAACGCCTGATCGCTGTTCCAAAGCAGATCGCGAAGCTCGCGGGCGCGATTGCGAAACTCGGTGCTCAACGCCGGTCGCGACCCGGGATTGGCAAAGTTGCTCAGGACCCGGCTCTTGAACGGCTCATCACCCCCGGTCGTGCCCGAACGATACATGTTGTTCGCCCACGTCAGATCGATGTCCCAGGTGTGCGTGGACCAAAGGCCGGTCGCCGGATTGCGATAAAAGAAATAGTTCTTCCCGTCGGCAATGTCGTAGTGGTGAATTCCCTGCACGATGACCTGGTAACTGTAATAACGCGGCAGATCCATATTCGCCCGCCACCAATCGTCGGTCGGCGTCGTGTTTTGATAGCCGCTTTGATAGGCGTCGAGGTCCGATCTGTCGGTCGGCCCGAGCGGTCCGAGGTTGTTCAGCTCGCCGGTTCCGCCCTCCATCTTGTAGAAATTGCCGTCCGGAAGATCGTGTTCGTCGAGGAAGCGGCCGTCCTCCTGCTCCACTGCGAGATAGACGCCCCAGAAATCTCCCTCGTACTGATCGGCTGGATTCGCCTCCGCCGCGTCGTCAATCACGCGCAACTGGAGGAACGTGGTGTGCGGCGACTCGACGCCGGCCAGGTTGAACAACCTGAATCCAACCGACTCGAACATTCCCTGCTCGCCGCGATGCCCATAATCACCCTGCTGAATGCTCGCGCCCAGGTTGAGTTTGGTCCAGCGGGCCTTGTATTTGCGGCCATAATCGTCGCGCATCTCCAGATCGTGCCCGCGATTGAAATCAAACTTCCACATGTTCTTCACCATCGCATAGCGCCACACGCCGCCCCGGGTGCGAAAATGGACGTGATCGTAAACCTTGCCGTCGTAAATGAGCGTGCCGGCCCAAAGATAAAGGTCACCCCCATAGCGGCTGAACCAGGTCGCGTCTTCGACCGCGCCGCGACGGGCCATCAGATGGATCACCGGGAGACGTCGCATGACGTTGGTGTCGAAATTCGCGACCGGCGTCACTCCGGGCCGCACCGCGCCTTGCCACGCCGGCACACCGTCGTAAACGAAATAAGCGAAGTTCGGCTGCGGATCGTCGGCGTAAGGAACCGTGACGCTCAGGCCGGTCCCGTCCGTCGCTTCGATGCGATAACGCACCAGGCGGCGATGAGTCTGGATCGAGCCCGGCAGCACCGCCGTGTAAATGCTGTCGCCGGCCAGCGCGTCGCCGTCGGTCCCGGCGTCGTTCATTGGAATCGAAGTCCAGTTGTTCGAATAAGCGGCGTCCGTGAGTTCGATATAGTTTCCGGGATCAACCAACTGGTATTGCAGCGTGACGCCGGTGACACCCTCGGGATCGGTGATTTTCGCCGTGATTCCGACCGGCTTGCCGGAACCGGGCTGGTTCGGACTGTGGTCCACCCGGCGAATCGCCGGCGGGAGGTTGCCGGCGTGAACCGAGTTGATCGCGCCGCGCGTTGGACCGTGACCGGCCGGACCGATGCTGGCCAGCAGACGCAGGTCGAGGAAAAAATCGCTGCTCGCGGTCAGACTCGAATTCGCGGCCTGAATGGCGATGAGGTTTGTCCCGGGCACAAGGTAACTCTGGGGCGAATTCAAATCGAAGCGGTTGTAGCTCGCGTCCTCGCGCGCGGGTCCCGCCGTGCCATCAAACGGAAGTTCACCTGTCGAGATGTTCACGTTGAGGACGTTCGCCCCATTGATCCACACCTTGAAACCGTCGTCATAAAGCGCCTCCAGCGCCAGCCCGCCCATTTGTGACGGGTCGACGACCACAAATTTCGCGCGAAAAAAAACCGTTGTATAATTCGACCGCATGTCTGCGAGAGAGGTCCCCATCGCCAGCGCCGGGTCATAACCGACAGGCGCCGCGCCGCTGAGCCAGCCCGAATCATCGAAATTCAACGCGCGCCAGGCGGTGCTCGGTGAAGACGCTTCGCTCAACCCCTTGAAATATTTCCAGATCGCGTGGTCCGGGATGAGCGTCTGGCTCTGCTGCGCGGGGTTGCCCGCAGCCGAGGCGCGCCAGTTGGCGCCGAGGTTGTTGTCGAACGCAGGGTTGACCAGTTCAATCGAATATCCCGGCGAATCCCCGACAGTCGGCCACGGAAAACCCGCCTGATAATCCACCTCGTCCTCCATGCCGCCCCCGGCGTCGCGCAGAACAATCCTGTCGCCCTCGTTGTTGAGCGTGCCCGTCCACGGCCCCAGCGCACTCACGCCGAACTTGCTTTGAACCGCGGCAGGGTCCTGGGCCACGACCAGGTAACCGCCTGCCGCGAGGAAGATTCCGCTCGAGAAGTTGTAGCCTATCCCGTCCGAGAAATACCATCCGGACAAATCCACCGTGTTCGTTCCCGCGTTGAAAAGCTCAATGAACTCGACGGGCTCGGTTTTCACGTCCGGATTGTAGTGAATTTCGTTGATGACGATCGAGGAGGCGGCACGCAAACCCATGGAGCAAATCGCGCACAAGGCAATCCACAACGGGAGGGATCTCCTCATTTGATACACGAAACCATTTCGCGCGCGCCATTCCGATCTGTTTCCCGTCGAACTGGTTTTGCCCGGACTCACCCGCAGTGCCATGCTCCATTTTAAGCAAAATTTGCGCCGCGATTCGAGGAAAACTTTGCCTCCTGGTAATGAGGGCACCGCCAATTCATGAGAGCTTTTTTAGGGACGGGTTCTTCTTGGTTACCCGTTCAGAGAACGCTCCAACCGCAAATCCTTCTCTGCGGTCTTCGCGCCTCCGCGTTGAAAAATGAATCCGCCGAAACGCGAAGAGCGCAGAGTCATCTATAAACCTGAACCGGTCGGGTCGGGCCATTGCTGCAATCGTCAAAGACCGTGGGTCCTCCAGCTCCGCCGGCGAACTCAACATTTTGAATTTGCCTCTCGTCCGTGCCGTCGGAATCGAACGACAACCACAGAAGCGAACATGCTGTAGTTGTTGAAGATTCATGAAATAGCGACTTGACCAAAGCCCTGCGGTGAAAGAAACTCTGTAAACTCCACCACGAGTGCCGACGGCGTGCGATGAGGAGTTCTGAACTGAACGAGCGTTTATGTTGACCATCTATGGATCCAGGCAACGGTTCTGCGACGGTATCTCCCGCAGAAATTTCCTCAAAATCGGCGCGCTGGGCCTCGGCGGCCTGACACTGCCGCAACTCCTCCAGGCCGAGGCGCAAGCCGGCATCCGCCGCTCGCACAAGGCGGTCATCATGATCTTCCTCCCGGGCGGACCCTCGCACCAGGACATCTTCGACCTCAAGATGGATGCGCCGTCGGAAATCCGCGGCGAGTTCAAACCGATTTCCACCGCCGTCCCTGGAATCCAAATCTGCGAGCACCTGCCGTTGCTGGCCAAAATGATGGATAAACTGGTCCTGATCCGCTCAATGGTCGGCGCCGAGGACCGCCACGACGCTG